>JAAURD010000150.1 GCA_012034075.1 Chloroflexaceae bacterium
CTATCGATATCTGGCCTCTTGCTCTGCATGCGCCAATCAAACCCGTGCCAGTGCCCCTCACGCCCCCCCGACCCCCGGCGTAGCGCTTGATCTAGGTGCCGCAATTCACACCGCCTATGAGCGAGCACGGTATGACCTGGAAATAGACTATACCCAGCCACCGCCACCGCCCGCACTGAGCAAGGAAGAGCATGCCTGGCTCGATCAGCACCTCAAAGCGGCGGGGTTGCGGTAGTCGTTGAACCATCTTGATATGACTCGTAGCGCCTGCTTGCAGCGTTGTCGTGCGGCTGCAAGCCGCACCTACATCTGAACGCATCAGATCAACGTGGTTCCAGCGCTAGGCACGAAGCAAACTGCTACAACGGTGCATAACTGGCGAGACGAAGGCCAACATAGTGGTAGTAGTGGTTGCACGGGTCGCCAGAGTTGCGTTTTGTTCCACGCACATATTGCTGGGCATTGCCCCAACAGCCACCGCGCAAGACCGTCGAATCATTCCAACCGCGACGTTCCAGATAGTCGGTGTTCCATTCATCGCCAATCTGATAGGGGTACTGCTTGCCTCGGTGCGTAGCGCACCACTCCCACACATTGCCCGCCATATCAAGCACGCCATAGGGGCTGGCACCATTAGGATAGCTGCCTACGGGTGTAGTGCGCTCTTTGCCTGCCTCTTCGCTATTGCAGCAGTTGGGATCCCATCGGTTACCCCAGGGCCAGATCCGCCCATCGTCGCCACGGGCGGCTTTTTCCCACTCGGTCTCGCTGGGCAAACGGTACTCGCGGCCGGTCTGGGCACTGATCCAGCGGCAGTAGGCCACTGCTTCATACCAGGTAATGCCTACCACCGGATAGTCTGCGCCATTCCACTGTTGATCATGCCACCAGAAGGGCCGGTCGCGATTTTGTTGCTGTCGCCACTGCCAGCCATAACCGGTCCAGTACGCTGGATTGGTGTAGCCATCGCCTTCGACGAAGGGCCGAAACTGGGAATTGGTCACGGGCGTTTTGCCAATGGTGTAGGGCGGCAGTGTCAGCCGATGCTGGGGGTGTTCGTGGGCTTCAGCCATCGCATCATGATTGCTGCTGCCCATGAGAAATGGACCAGCGGGGATGTCTATCATCTCCGGCAACCAGTCCGGACGTTGGGCGGAACGAGCGGTTTTGAGCCGGGTAAGCGGTCGAATCGGTTTGATCGCGGGTGCGGGTGATGTCTCTGGTCCGCTTAACAGGGCCTGTTTGAATGCAGCAACACTGGCTTGACGCTGATCGGCCTTGATCGACAGCGCCTGCATCAATACCGCTGACACATGGGCCGAGATCTGCGGGTTGTGCTGGTGCGGTGGCTGCAAGGGATCACGATGTGTAGTGATACGCGTAGCTGCTGACATTGGTGCTTGGCCGGTCAGCAGATGGTAGAGCGAGGCGGCCAGGCTGTACAGGTCGCTGCGCGGGCCGGTATGCTGGGCGATGCCATCCCACTGCTCCAGTGGGGCATAGGCCGGTGTGCCACCACGCCGTGAACTGTGGGTTGCTTCGCTGCCCTGCTTGAGCAAGCCAAAATCGACCAGTTTGACCAGACCGTCCGGCGTCAGGCGGATATTGGCCGGTTTGATATCGCGGTGCAAAATCGGCGGCGTTTGCTGATGCAGATAGGTCAACACATCGCAGAGCTGAATGGCATAGCCCAACACCTGCGCTTCGGCCAGTGGCTGGCCGAGTTGGTGCTCAAGCACATCCGCCAGGCTCTGACCGGGGATCAGCTCCATCACCAGATAGCCGTTTCCTTCCGCTTCAAACACCGCATAATAACGGGGTAAGTGATTGTGGCGTAAGTTTTTGAGCGCCGTAAACTCGCTCTGAAAGGTACGAATGCTACTGGGATCAAACGACTCTTTCATCGCGACGCGACGTTGAGCAGGTCTATCATAGCCTCATAGACCGCGCCAAAGCTGCCAAACCCGATAACCTTGCGCACGCGGTAGTTTCCAATTTCGGTATCAGGGTCATGCAGTTCCAGGGCATAGCGCAGCGAGGAACCACAGTTTTTGCATATACGAGCAGTACTAGGGTGGATAGTACCGCAGCCGGCGCCAGTGAGGAGATTACGGCAGATACGCATGGTGTTTCCTGATTGGTTCTTGCTGTTTGCGCGAATGCCGATGCGTTCAGACACCATTATACCATAAAGAGCACCCAAACAGGGGGGGCTGCAATGGGATGAACGTCAATTAACCGGCAAGCGCAGCACCAAGCGCAATCGCAAAGAGGAGTTGTACCATCACCGCGCCGCATTGCCATGTATACGCAATCACGCGGTCACGGCGATAGCTGATAAGCGCCAGCGCCGTGTTTGCCAGCGTCAGCAACAGAACCGCCAGCGCCAACAGCAGCAAATCGGAACGCGGAGCAAAGCCAACAACGGCAGCGCTCGGATCGAAATGCATGGGGACAAGCGGTGGCAATGTTGGATAGAGTAGCGCCAGCAGCGCCAGCAGTGCGAGATAAAGCACCACCGCCAGCATAATCGCCCAGCGCACAATCGGATCATCCCAGAAGCGATGAAAGAGCAGACTACCAGATTGCTGTTGCTCCATGACGGGACGGCTGGGTCCCATCTGACGGCGCTGATCCAACTCTTGCAGAAAGCGCTCGGGTTGCGCCGGGGACAGGGCATAGCTCGCCTTTTCCGTCACCAGAATCAGGCTGCGTGATGGTGGCATCGAGGTAAAGAGATAGAGCGGTTGGCCCTGGGCCGTGCGACCGCTGCCCCAGTAGGCCCCCAGACCTTGAAACAGCCGATGACGGATAGTCGCCCCTTGCAAACCACTATCAATATGCAGAATGCGTTCCAGTGGAACCGTAGCAGTTGGGCCAATACTGCCCAGCGTGACCGCGTTGCGGTCAACGGTGTAGTGCAACGTCAGGGCAATAAGCAGGCGGTACAGCAATAGGAGCAACAGCAACAGCAACGTGAGACTCACGAGCAATTCCGCAAAAAGCGTCATATCGATGGGCCACTGCTCCAGCGGCAGGATGAATACCTGCACCAGGCGCCACCCGAAAAAGAGAGTCGCTATGAATGTGATAACGAGCAGCACCAGGCCAATCCAGAGACCGGGTGCTGTTCGGGGTTTCCATCGTTGCATAAGGTCAGGGTGTTGCTGTCGGCGTTACATCGTCCTCGTCGTCATCTGCATCAGATGTACGCGTCGGCGTTACATCGTCCTCGTCCGCATCGTCCGATATTGGTGTGCCTTGTATCTCTTCAGGGATCACCGGGGTTGGTGTGCCTGGTGGCGTTGGCACTGCCGTTGGTGGCCCCGGCAAATAGGTCGGGCCAGGGGTTGGGCCTTCAGTAACCAGCGGTACCGGTGGTGTGCTGGTTGGTGTTGGCTCTGGGAAGCGCTGAATCTCGCTCTGCTCACGCAACTCATCGATCCATGCGGTGAAGGCTTCACCACGTGCACGTTCAAGTTGTTGCTCTTCGGTGCTATACTGCCGGTCGATGACCTGAATGATATGCCAACCAAACTGCGTCTGTACGGGATCACTGATCTCATCGCCTTCCAACGCAAAAGCAGCTTCCACAAAGGCTGGATCAAGCACACCGCCGCTGTCGAGCGTGCCATCGGCATCAAAATAGCCCACGTTACCGCCATTATTGCGTGAACCGGGATCATCCGAGTGTTCAACGGCGACTTCGGCAAAATCAGCGCCATCACGCAGATCGTCGGCAAGCTCTTCGGCCTCTTCCAGAAGCTCATCGAAGGCTTCCTCGCGCTCCTCGTCGGTGGCATCTGCGCTCACGGTCACCGCCAGCAAGACATGGCGGGCCTCAATCCGGTCGGGCTGATCAGTTGGCGTAAAGGCATCGGTCGGCACCAGGGCCACGCTCACCTTGCGGCTTAACACTTGCCCCCCATACTGCCGCTTCAGTGCCTGCTCAAAGTCACTGACCGTCAGCTTCGGCGAGAGATTGACCAGTTCCAGTTCGATATGATACTGGCGATCAATCGCGTTGAGGATATCCGGTACCAGTTGATTGGCTTCGACCGCCTCTGGTGTGGGTTGCAAAGTAACCGTGGGTTCGGGTGTCACTGTGGGCAATGGCGTTGCAGTACGGGTCGGTGTTGTTGTCGGGCCACCCGGCGTCACAGTTGGTCGTGCGGTTGGTGTGATGGTCGTGGTTGGTGTAGGCACGACGGTTGGCGTAATTGTTTCGGTCGGTGATATAGGTACAAAAGCCATCCGTAAATCGTTTACCAGGGCCTGGTTAATCTCATCGTTGGTGACAGAAATACCCATATCGGCGGCACCCTGAATCAATAACTGACGCTCTTGCCAACTGGAGATAGTCTGCTCATTGACTGGCTCGCTGCGAATCGTATCCACTTGCAGGTTAATCGATGGGCTACGGTCGGCAAACTGCTGAGCGATCTGAGGATTGTCGCGAAACATGGTCGAAAACTGAATATTCTGGACAATCTCCTGGGCCAGATCAAAGCGCCGCTCTTGCCAGTACTCCCCCCGCGAAAGGGTCGTATCGTTGACTTGCGCGACAGATTGACTTGGCACAAGCACATTTTCATAGATGAGACCGATCACCAGCACCAAAAGCACCAGACCGACGACCGTCAGGGCGCTGTTGATGACGATGCGTTGTCTCTGTTCTTCGCGCTTTTTGCGCGAGAGGGCCCGCTGTTTGAGGCGTGGTTGCTGTTGCTGCTGTGGAGCGGGTGCTGCTTTTGCGCTGATTGGGTAGCACGACCAGATTGGGATTTGTTTGATGGGTTAGCCATGGGTCACTAAAAGATCATCGGTCACGACGACCGATGATATACAACAAAACCAGAGAATGCTCTGCAGACGATTAAAATGGGATATCTTCATCACCAATATCAAGTGGGGCAAGGTAGTCGTCTTCATCACCAGGGAGCGTCACATGGTCGGTGTCAACTTTCGCGGTGTGATTATGATTGTTATGATGATGGTTGTGCGCAGATGACCAATTGCGACCTTCAGCGGGTTCGGCATACGATGGTTCTCGTGCAGACCGTTGATCGGAGCGCTGATCCAGGATAATCATATCGCTGGCAACAATCTCCGTTTTATAGCGGGTCTGACCAGTTTGTTGATCTTCCCACGAGCGGGTTTGCAGCCGCCCTTCAAGATAGACACGCGTGTTTTTGCTCAGGTGGTGGTTGCAAATCTGCGCCAGCTTATTCCAGGTAACAATGCTAAACCATTCGGTTACCTCGCGAACTTCGCCACTACTATCTTTCCATTGGCGGCTGGAAGCGACACGAAAGGTAGTGACCGGGTTGCCACCGGGGGTATAGCGCATGTCGGGATCAGTACCGAGACGGCCAATAATCATTACTTTGTTGAGATCTTTGGTCATACACTACTCACTTCCTGCTCGGTAGACCATCTGGTTTTGCTGCTGCGCAAGAGCGCCATAAAAAGGCAATCGTCGCTTCATTTTTCAACAGTCTTATTGATCTTGCTGGCTCTGGGCCTCGACCATATCGGCATTGCTGCCGGCACTTGCTCTAGTCATCAGGACATTGTAAGGATTTTTGTTTTTGGGATCAAATTCGGTGAGCAGATAGCGCAAAATCGTATCGGCGAGCTTGACCGTGCGTTCCACCTCAATCACCTGAGAGCTAGGCAGAATCATTTGGAAGAGGATATAGTAGCCTTCCATAAAGCTGCGTCGGCTAGACTCACCTCCAAGATAGGCACGGATAGGGTAGGCCAGGCGCCGGCGGCCCCAAGGGGTACTGTGGTCAGCACCGAGCAATTCACCCTTAGAAGCCTCTATCGATTCCGCAATACGCTGGATCATGGCTTCAATTTCATCATCACTCGCAAAGAGCGGATTGATGACGATCATCAATTCATAAGTACGTCGACGTTCACGCACGCCGTATTCCTCCAGGTTTATAGACATACACGAGACGACATCGCCTCACTTCCTGCCGATGCCGTTCACAGAACAAAATAAAAAGGTGCGTATCACACCATCATATCGTAAGAAGTATACCATATTCAAAGCATTCGTGCAACGCCGAACAAACATCTTTTTCAGCTTTGCACTTGGCGCTCCAACGCTTCACCGCTGCAACGCTCCAACGTTTGCCCCACCAATGCGTATATGGTAGACTACACACAACATACTTACACGACATGGGCATTCAGAGGGCAGGATCCTACCAACGAGATCGCTATGCACCATTCGCAACCACCAGTACCAACCCGAATCGTCTCATTCCTTCGTCTATTTCCACTGATGCTTTTTGCCCTGCTGCTAACGGCATGTCCGTCTCTTGCGACCGAGCCGACCCCGACGGCGACTGAACTACCAGCACCCACTAACCCCGTTCTGCCCGATCAGGCCATCCCCGAAATAGTCGAAATTCCCGCTGGCCCCTTCCTTATGGGCAGCAGCGCCGATGACCCGATGGTCGATGATGATGAACAACCACAGCACACGTTGGAATTGCCCACGTACTACATTGGCAAGACCGAAGTGACCAATGCCCAGTTTCGGCCCTTTGTCGAAGGTGATGGCTACACCAACCCCAACTACTGGACCGCTCCTGGCTGGACGTGGCGCGAACGCGAGAACATCACCGCGCCGTACTACTGGGATTGGGATGACGCAGCGTTAAATGGCGATGAACAGCCGGTAGTGGGCATCAACTGGTATGAAGCGGTCGCCTATGCCCGCTGGCTCAGTGTGCAGACGGGCCATACGTACCGGCTGCCGACTGAAGCCGAATGGGAGAAGGCCGCCCGTGGCCCCGATGGCCGCATCTGGCCCTGGGGCAACGCATGGCGCGAGGGCCTAGCCAATAGCGAGGATGCCGGTCATAAGGTGACCCTACCCGTGGGCAGCTACTCAGATGGCGCCAGCCCCTATGGCGTGCTCGATATGGCGGGCAATGTGTGGGAGTTGTGTAGCAGTCAGGCCTACAAAGACTATCCCTTTTCGATAGAAGACGAATGGAGCGAACAGTATCTCGATCAGTGGGAAGAGGCCGATCTCATTATCATTCGTGGTGGTGGGTATTGGGCATCCAAACAGCGGATGCGTGGGGCGAACCGCAGCTATACGCTCGCACTCTCGCGTATCAGTAGCGACAACGTTGGGTTTCGTCTCGCCAGTGACTCGCCGTTGTGATGAATCTGCATGCCCCGCTTCACCGCTCCGACCGCTCCAACGCTCCAACGCTCCAACACTTCACCGCAGCGCCGCAAGCACCGACATCGGGTCAACCATATGCTCATCCAGCCCCAGAGCCTCGCGGGGTAGGCCAAGCGCCAGACCAACCAATTGGGTGTAGGAAAAGACCGGCACCGGGCGAGTGATCCGCACCTGACGCGAATCGAGATGGTGCATACATGTTGAGCACGATGAGACAATCGCATTGGCTCCATGCATCTGTGCCCGCATAATGATGGTTTCAACCCGTGACGTAATAGTGGCACTATTCGCAGTGGCATGGGTACAGCAGTGAATGGAGAGTGCATCTTCAACTACGTTAGCTCCCAAAGCTACCATCAGTTCGGCCAGATGAGTTGGACTCCGGCTCGTATCGGTGGTATCAGTATCTGTTGGATCGGGTTGGTTATCGTCGTGCGCATAATCATAGCAGGGAAAGATAGGGTCAGCGCCAATGGGATCCACTGATTCGATCTGACGTTGATAACCCGAGTAGGGGAAGACAGCATTGGCACGCAATACATCAACTGACTCCTGATTGCGTTGACAGCCATAGTAGGGAAAGATCGTTAAGCCAGCTAGCGATTGGCTCAAACGCCTGCGCACACTGGGTAAGCTCACCTGTTCATGCAGCACATGTAACAGATGCGATACCCGTACCGACGTTGCGGTTTCGGGGCGCGTGCTGCGGCGTGGCCGACGCATGGGCTTGCGCTTTTGCATGGTGACTTGACTGACTGGCTGCTGAGTCTGGTAGAGACGCTGGTAACAGCTATCGCAAAAAGTAAGTACCTCACACGAATCAGAAGAGCCTACTTGATGTGTTAGTTGAATAGTACTTATATGTGGAGCATTGCGGTTCCGGGCAATGGATGCAATGCTTTCTTGCAAAGACACATCCGGGACAGGGGGAGCTATATCCAGGGCATGGATGACAGCCTGAGCCGCCCGTGCAAAATGGCCTGGAGCGCCATGCGATGAACAGGTGAGAAGTTGGTTCAATGGTAGACCTCCGTGCATGCTGGTTTGCTGTGTCATGTTCACAGCAGAAACCATGTTCTTGTTCTCTAGCACCAACAACCTGTCATCATTGACGTGCGTGTGTTGCGGAACGCAGCCTTGCAACACACGCACTCGATACTGCAGAGATGTGATAAACAGAAGAAGACCACATCCCCAGAGATTGCGACTGAACATCGCTGATCAGGATTCCGTCGCTGGTTTTGTTTGTACCCGATCAACGTTCATACTGTTGTAGTTGATAACATCACTATCCAGTAGCACAACAGCGATGAATATTAAAATATCTGGATAACTTAAAGCAGGTTACATGGGAGTTACAAGTTTCCCCACGTTACTGTAGCATACGGCGGCATTTTCTGCAAGGGTCTGACCACTTTGCAAAGCTAATGCATTCCTTTTGCATTTCATTTGCGCCTGAAAAATAGGGATGTTATTCAATCCGGATTGTCGTCACCAACCATGTCGGGTCGCCACTCCTACGGGGCAACCACGCACCGCTGATGTGATGGCGCAAGCCCACGCGCATCACATAGGTACCCGGTGGTATATCCGGTCGCGCGGTCAGGCTAAAGGCCGTCTGGTTGGTCCAGGCAGCAGTCCACGCTCCTGGTGGTTCTGGTTCACATAAGGGTGTAGCTGATGCAATCAGCGCACCCTGCGCATCAACCAACTCTACCACCAGATCATAGGACGCAAGCTGGCCTGATGCATCCATTTTTGACGTGATATCCCACGAGAGCAGCAGGGTCGCGACGCGGCCATGGCTCAGCACGGCATGATCGAGATCATAGCCACGCAGATGCACCCCCTGCTGCCAGTCAATCGCGGCGGGATACTGCGGCAGGGTTTCGGCCATCGAGCGCTGCATGGGGAAATCGAGGATTGGTTGTGCATCAAACTGACTGGCGTAATCTTCCAGCGCATAAGTACGCGGTGGTTCAGAGACCCGCTCACGGGTATAGATATCGAGCGTGCGCTTGCCCTCAACCGTAACCGACCCGAACAGGTGATAGTCTTCGGGCACAAAGAGATAGGGTTCCAGACGCGCCGCAACGTAGTAGCTCGGCTCGATGCCACAACGAAAAGCACCCCGCGTATACCAGCCAGTCACCAGCGATTTCTGGTTGCTATCGTAATCCCCCACCAACACACCCTCGCGATACAGTTCGCCAATGACCTTCCAGCCGTCACGATGGGTAAAGCCAAAGTAGCTGCCATCTTCGGGCAACGTATCGCCATACGCAGCGAGATAGATCCCTGGCCGAGCGGCGGGAAACGTGCGCCGGTATTCCGGTTGCTGGCGCAGATAAACAATGCCCATATAAGGCAGTACGAGCAACACCAGCATACTGCCCGCCAGCAGCAGCGGCGAAAGCAGCCACTGCTGGCGCCGTTGCACCAGCCAGTGCGCCAGCAACACCAGCGTCAGTCCAATCAACAGGGCGGCGGGCAGACTAGTGGTATAGAAGTGCGTATTGGGTCGCGCAATCAGACATGCCATCGCGATAAACGGCGGCGAAAACCAGCAGAGCACCACCCGCAGAGCCATCGGCATGGCCGGTGCCAGCACGGCGCCGACGAGTGGCAGACCCAGTGCTACAATAGTGAGATTGACCCCATTGGCAAGCACCAGCTGCGCTGGCGCCAGCACCAGTACCAGGCAGCCCGCAAGCAACAGCAGCGCCAGCAGCCAGCCGGCCCAGTGGGGTCGCCAGTAGTGGCAGAGCCAGACCAGCACACCGCAAACCAGGATGAGCGGCAACCAGGTCATTTGAAAGGTCGTATTGTAGTACGTTGCCAGCCCATAGTAGCGCGGCAAGTTGTTGAAGAAGGGACCAGCCTGATCCTGTTCGGCAATGCGCTGGTTCAGATAGATCAGTGTGCGGCTAAAGCGTTCATGCAGCACAAACGGCAGATAAAAGCTGGTTAGCAGGACCGTACCCAGCACAACAGGCCCGCCGAGCGCCTGCATCCACGGTTGCCAATCGCGCCACCCACGCTGCCAGCCGCCCACCAGCACCACCCAGGCCAGCGCCGGCGCCACAAACAGCGTGTCGTAGTGGGCTAACACACCGGTTGCAAAAAACAACGCTGCTGCCAGCAATGAACGTCGCGGGCTGTCCCCTTCATAAAAGCGCCAGCAGCACCACAGCGCCGCAACCGTCAGCAGCAATACCACCCCCTGATATTGCACAATCCGGGCAAAGGCAATCAGAAAGCCATCCAGCGCCAGCACAAGGATTGCCCCAAGCGCCACCGCACTAGCCCACCGTTCGGGCCGCTGCGTCTGCTGCTGCGCAAAGAACGGCGTGAAGAGTCGCCGCGCCAGCAGATAGCTCCCCAGCAGCACCCCCAGATGCACCAGTGCAAAGGGCAGCCGCGCCACAAACTCGTTCGTATGGCCCGTAAGCACCAGCGGCCCTGCTACCAGCAGCACCTCAAGCGGCCCCTGCGATGCAGGAACAGCA
>JAAURD010000151.1 GCA_012034075.1 Chloroflexaceae bacterium
CCGGCTTCGCTGGTTCTGGCGCGGGCGCTGCAATGGCGGCCGGTTTGGGTGCGGGCGCTGCACTGCTGGTTGAAGCAGATGAGCCACCATGACCATCGCTCCCATGACCGTCGGATGATACCTCAAGTCGTTCGTGGATACTCTGCTCTGGCTGCATGTTGGAGGACATGCGACGGACGTCTTCGAGCATACGACGGGCATCATCAACCGTAATCGGTGTTGAGAAGGTCTTTGTTACCGAATAGAACATGTTAAAGGGAAATCGTCGCACATGCTCCATATTGATATGAATAAAGGTATTGATAAACTGACCGAGATTTTCGCCCACGGTTGTACCAGGCGGCGACGAAAAGACGGCAATTGCTTTCTGGCGCAATTCCTCAGCGCGGGTCTCAATCTCCACCGGGCCAGGGCCACGTACCGAGGCCTGGCAGCCCAGACGGCGTTTTTCTTCCAGCTGGGCCTCGGTCAACCAGATTTTTTCTACATCGTTGGGTGGGCTTAAGTGTTCTTCACCACTGAGAATCCGGCATTCACAGGTTTGACACAGACCATTGCCACCACACACAAAGCCAATATGAACGCCCTCACGTCGAGCAGCATCCAACACAAGTTCACCAATCTGGGTATGGACGGGAGTATCATTAATCATCAATTCTGGCATTCTCTGCTCCTTCATGTATCAACAGGGTATTCTGTTTCTTTATTCTAGCACACAACATCACCATGCTGTTCGATATTCGGTGATGAATTACGCAAAACGATACTGATCGCTCATAGATATATCAAAAGATTCTTCTTTTTTATATAGAAAAGATAGACAAATATGGTTGCACTTATCTGCGAGCATATTCAATTCCCCGCCGGAAGAGATGCAACCCGGTCATGCCCTGCTCACCACGATGCCAGCGCGGGTGTTGCCAGGGAAAGATGTGATCTTCGGGATGTGGCATCAGACCTAGCACATTCCCTGCAGGATTGCACAAACCAGCGATACCAAGCACGGACCCATTGGGATTGGCTGGATACAACCCCGGTTCGTGATTGACTTCCGCATAGGTCAGGGCGATCAAGTGCTGGCTTTCTAAGACATCCAGCGCTTCATCTGTGTGAACTGCCACGCGGCCCTCACTATGAGCTACCGGACAGTAGATCATGCCACTCAAGCCAGCCGTAAAGACGGCAGGAGAGCCAGGGTTGGGACGCAGATAGACCCAGCGGCACTCAAAGCGCTGTGAAGCATTGTTGGTCAGGGTCACCGCGCGCTGGTGTGCCCTGGTTAGATCACGACCGGGCAACAAACCCGCTTTGATCAGGGCCTGAAACCCATTGCAGATACCCAGCACGGGGCGACCACTTTCGACAAACTGGGCCATGGCCGTACCAACCCGGTGACGGATATCGAGCGCCCAGAGCGTGCCCGCGCCGAGGTCATCGCCATACGAGAACCCACCCGGTAAGACCAGCATATGGTAATCGAGCAACTGCCGTTCACCTGCCAGCAGTTGATTGATATGCACGATTTCGACGTTGCCACCGGCCAGCGAGCAGGCGAGCGCAGCTTCGCGGTCACGGTTGGTTCCGGTGACGTGCAACACCAGCACACGCGGTGCGACTGGCAAATGGGGCAAGACCGGTGGTTTCACGGGCTCGCGTCGTGGCCTGGGGTTGGCTGGATACAGCTCACTATCCTGGTCCAGACCACGCCAGGTCGTTTCTAATTCATTCAAGAGCACATGCACTATCTGTTTGCCGCTGCAACCGGTCATGCTGAGCTCATCGGTCTGGCTCACCTGGCCGATGCGGGCATAGGGGAGACCTGCGAGCAAGGCTTCAAAGGCTTCGGCATGGGCCGGTCGCACCTCGACCAGAAAGCGGCACAATGACTCGGCGAACAGCGCAATATCGTCATCGAGCTGTTGTTTACCCTGATCATCAAAAGCGCCGGGTAAGGAATGCAACATCACATCGGCACCAAATTCACCCGCCAGACACATCTCCGCAAGCGCGACGCCAATGCCCCCCTCAGCACAATCATGGCATGCCTGCACCAGTCCTTGCGCAATCGCACGATGGAGTTGGCGCATGATCGTAAGTGCCTGTGGTACTGGTTGGGGGGGCTGATGACAACCGGGCAGGGAGGTTTCAGCCTCGCCCGGTTCGGTGTACAACCATTGATAGTGGCTACCGCCAAGCTCAGCGCGGGTCGTTCCGACAATATAGAGCCAGTCGCCTGGCTGTTTCAGATCCATCGTCACCGTATGCGTTACATCGGGTACTATGCCCAGTGCCGAAATCACTAGCGTACCCGGAATGGCATGGCGTGTGCCATCTCCACTGGTATACTCATTGTTCAGGCTGTCTTTGCCGGAAATAAACGGCGTCCCATAGGCCATTGCCGCATCATAGCAGCCCTGCGCACAGCGCACCAGGCTACCCAGCCGGTCTGGCAAATTGGGGTTGCCCCAGCAGAAATTATCGAGAATCGCCACCTGATCTGGATCCGCGCCAACACACACGATATTGCGCAAGGCTTCATCAATCGCGGCCCACGCCATGGCATAGGGGTCCCATTCACCATACATTGGTCCCAGCCCCACCGATAGGGCAACCCCACGCAGGGGTTGGTTTGCACGATTCGGTTGGGCTTGATAATCCAGGGGCACTAACACGGTGGCATCACCCGGCCCATGGTCGCTGGCGCCAACCAGTGGTTTCACTGCCGTCCCGCCCTGCACCTCATGGTCATACCGGCGCACAATCGGTTCACGGCTGCAAATATTGGGATGCGCCAGTAACGCGAGCAACGTCTGTGAGAGATTCGCCATCACGCCATGACTTCGCATCGAATGCCCAGCCAACCCATAAGCCTCAGCCCTGGCGGCCACGACGGATGCAGCCGGTTGCCACATCGCCGCAAGTTCACGCCGAGGTAGACCATCATGGAGAAAATCCATATCCAGATCAGCCACGCGTTGTTGCGCATACCACAACTGGAGCCGACCAGTGGCGGTAAAGACGCCGATAGCGACCGCCTCAATAGCGTGACGGATACAGATAGCCTGGAATTGTATCCACTTATCAGCAGGTATTGCGAGTACCATGCGCTCCTGGGCCTCACTCAACCAGATTTCCCACGGGCGCAAACCGGTATATTTCAGTGGAACATCTGTTAACTGTACATCAGCTCCCATATGGCGACCCATCTCGCCAATCGCTGATGAGAGTCCCCCAGCTCCACAATCGGTAATCGCATGGTAAAGCCGTTCATCACGGGCTTGCAATACCACCTCAAGCACCTGCTTTTCGTTAATCGGGTGACCAATCTGCACGGCGCTACCGGCCACGGTGCTGGTCGTCTGGTCCATCTCCATGCTCGAAAAGGTTGCCCCGCGTAAGCCATCGCGGCCAGTCCGTCCACCCAGTACGACGATCAGATCACCGTCCTGGGGTGCAGTCGGATGGCTGCCGCGTGGCAACATCCCCAGACAGCCACAAAAGACGAGCGGGTTGGCGGTATAGCCGGGGTGATAATACACTGCACCATTGACGGTAGGAATACCCATTTTGTTGCCATAGTCTTCGATGCCACTGATGACACCGGCGGCGACTCGATGCGGGTGGAGCACGCCGGATGGCAAGGCTTCAAGCGGGATATCGGTAGGGCCAAAGCAGAGCACGTTGGTGTTGGCAATCGGTCGCGCACTCACGCCGAGCACATCCCGTACTACGCCACCAACGCCGGTATTGGCGCCACCAAATGGTTCCAGCGCTGAGGGATGATTATGCGTTTCGACTTTGAAGGCCAGGTCCCAATGGTCGTCAAAGGCAATAATGCCCGCATTATCGACAAAGGCTGAACGCACCCAGGGGCGTTTGAGCTGTTCGGTGGCGGCTCGAAGATACCTGCGTAATAGCCCATCAATGACCTGTGGCTGTATATCAGCAGACGTATCGCCAGGTTGTGGCCCGTCATACTGTATCAGCGCTTTGAAGGTTTTATGGACACAATGCTCACTCCAGGTCTGCGCGAGCATCTCTAGTTCGGCATCGGTCGGGTCACGGCCTTCGGCGACGAAGTACGTCTGAATCGCTTGCATTTCGGCAAGGTCAAGCGCCAGTCGGCGTTGACGGCTCAGCAGCAGCAGCGATTGGGCATCGGCCAAGCGCAGCGGTATCCGTTCAACTGTGGCATCAGCCAGCTGGGCAACCAAAAAATGTGGCTCAATCGGCTGGTCAATCGCCCAGCGTTGAATCACCGGATTTGCAAACACCGTCACTGCGAGCTGTTCCAACTCTGCTGCGGAAAGATCGCCCACCAGCAGATAGCGCTGCCCGGTGGCGACCTGAACCTGCGCATGCTCCGAACCATACGTCAGTCGGATAGCATCTACCAGATGTTCGGCGACCGAGTCGGTGACGCCCGGCAAGAGTGTCACATCGATGCAGTGCTGCGCCACAACAGCTGAATCCACAACGGTAATGGGCGCCAGGCCTTGACCAACCGTGCAGGTTTCGGTGACCGGGTCGGTCAGCAATTCGGTGGCAATCTGTTGCACCTGTTGCAGGCTCAGATCACCCTGCACAAAGAAGAGCCGGCGGACCTCACACTGTTGCAACTGGTTGATGCCCATCAGATGGGCTGTCTCAATCCACGGCGAAATACGATACGGGGCGACCCGCTGGTTCATTGTCGCTTCGTGGCGGCGGGTTATCTCAATCCAACATGGTGTCTGGTGATTCATACTGCTCCCATTCCCAGGCTGCACGTCGCTCCAAATTCGAGAAGGCGATCCTGTGCTTCTGATGCCTCTGCTTCATTATACCAGAAGCCATCACACAACAAATGCAGAATCAGTACGAGTACGCATGTTTTCTTGTATGGTCTTGCCAGACATAGGCAATACCAGTATCATGGATTCAGAGACATGCGCATGCACAGCAAATCTGATAGCAGACAGGAACGAGCATCGTCATCAGATAACCTGTTATGACTTTGTGGTATTATATGAACAAACATATGGTATGATAAGAATAAACACTGACAGCATGTACTCAAGAGGTTGCAACCCATGGATAGCCAAAGTTCGGTAGCCTTGCAGGCCAATGACGACTCACATCAGCAACGTATACACGAATTGGAACAGCAGGTTGCACAACTCCAGGTACAACTCAAGGAAACCCAGAAGCACCTCGAACAACCTCAGAGAGATACACTGTTCCGGGTCATTTTTGATTCGGCCGGGGTCGGGTTAGCTGTTATCGATACAGCTGGACGAATGACCGCGATCAATCGTCGGGCAGCCGACATGGCCGGGTATACACCAGATGAACTGGTCGGCACATTCTGTAGCAAGGTCATTCATCCGGCGGATCGTTCCCTCTTTAATCACTATCTGGCTGCTTTCCTTCGAGATGAACCGGTGGAGGATCGTCTTGAAATACGCCATCTGCACAAAGATGGCAGCATTCTCTGGGTCAGCGCTCGATGGCAGCCGTGCGTGATGGACATGGCACGGTGACCGCTATTATCGTTGCGGTGACTGATATTACCCAGCGCAAAGCCACGGCCGATGCGCTGCAACAGAGCGAGGAACGCCACCGCATTATCTCTGAGGTCATCAGTGATTATGTATACACCAGTAATGGTTGTGAAGACAGCACGATGAGGACCAGATGGGTGAGTGGCGCTTTTGAGCAAATTACCGGCTATACCATCGATGAGATCAGGGAAATCGGCGGTTGGCTCAACATCATCGACCCGATTGATCTGATAGCGATGACCGAATCGATGCTGGATTGTACGGTAGGTCAGAACAAGGTATTTGAATATCGCATTATCACCAAATCGGGCGAAACACGCTGGTTACGTGATCATGTTCGCTTGAGCAACCCTACCCAACAACCTGAATTACTCCGGCTCTATGGTGCGGTACAGGATATTACCGAACGCAAACAGGCTGAAGCCATGTTGGATCAATATCGCCATATTGTGGCGGCAACTGCTGATATGATCGCCATGATCGATTGTGCAGGTATCTATGTCTATGCCAATGATGCCTATCTGAGACGTTCAGGCCGATCATATGAGCAACTTATAGGCCATTCGGTGGCTGAAGTAATGGGGCAGCAGACCTTTGACGGGCTGATTCAAGAACGGCTGCAGCGCTGTTTACAGGGTGAAACTGTGCAATACCGCACCTGGCTTGACCTTGCTGGTGCAGGGCAACGTTTCTTGGATGCAACCTATATACCGTATCACAATGAAAATGGTGATATTGTGGGTGTTCTGATCAGTGCTCGTGATATTACCGATTTAAAGCAGATGACCGATGAATTACAGGCCAGTGAAGCCCGCTACCGTCTGCTGGCAGACCATGCCCAGGATATTATCTTCCAGTATCAGCTCCAACCGGAACTCTGCTGTCTCTATGTCAGTCCCTCAATCGAAGGTATTTTAGGCTACCCTGCCGAGGCTTTCTATACTGATCCATGGCTCTATTACAGCATCTGTGATACCGAGACGCAACGCTTCCTGGAGGCTGGCTTGATGGGGAGTACTGACACCTACCCCGCTACCGCAGTTCTCCGTATGCGCCATTGTGATGGTCACTATGTCTGGATGGAGCAACATGTTCGGATAACCACTGATGCAGACGGCAGAGCAGCGATGATCCAGGGTATTTCGCGTGATGTCACCGAACGCAAGCAGATGCAAGAAGCCCTGCAACAGAGCAAAGAACGCTATCGACTCGTTTCCGAAATAATCTCCGATTATGCCTACAGCTTTGAGGTCAATGCTGATGGTTCACTTACTTTAGAATGGACTACTGAGTCCTCTTTTCAGCGGGTAACTGGCTTTACCTGTACCGAACTGGAGCAACGAGGTGGCTGGGCCAGCCTGATTTACCCCGAAGATATACCAGTTGCGCAAAACGACAGCAGCGGCTCTTTGCGGGCGAGCAGGATACGAGCGAATTTCGCATTGTGACCAAAGATGGCAGTATTCGCTGGCTGCGTGACCATGGCCGTGGAATCTGGGATGAAGCCCAGGGACGGATCATCCGCATCTATAGTGCCGCTCAAGATATTACCGAACAAAAGCAAACAGAAGCGGCATTGCAAGAAAGTGAACAGCGCTTTCGGCTGATGATGGAAAATGCGACTGATATTATTGCGCGTTATCGCTTGCAACCAACACGTAGTCACGAATATATCAATCCCGCGGTCACGACCATTCTGGGTTATCCCCCCGAAGCTTTTTATGCTGATCCGAACTTTTACTTTACGATTGCCCCACCAGAAACGCGTCAAGCTCTGATGACATCGATGGATGGCACCATCGCTCGCGAACTCACCCTGCGCTTCTGGCATCGCAACGGCTCCGAGGTCTGGCTCGAAATGTCTAACTGGATCGTCTACGATGAGCATGGCAACCCAATCGCCATCGATAGCATTTCGCGCGATATTACCCAACGCAAACAGATGGAACTGGCCTTGCAACAGGCCAAAGAGGCGGCCGAGGCGTCAACCCGTGCCAAATCCGAATTTCTGGCGAACATGAGCCACGAAATTCGCACACCGATGAATGCGATTATTGGTATGGCCAGTATCTTGCTGGATACCAACCTGGACGACGAACAGCAGGAGAGTGTTCAGGCGATTATCAGCAGCGGTGATGCTTTGCTGGTGATTATTAACGACCTGCTTGACCTCTCACGGATTGAGGCGGGCCGCATGGAAATTGAGCAGCGCCGCTTCAATCTGCGCCACTGTGTAGAAGAGGCACTTGACTTGATTGCCCCACGTGCAGACGAAAAGGCGCTGGGTTTGACCTATTGGATTGAGCACCATGTGCCTATGGTGCTGATAGGCGATGCTATCCGCGTAAGGCAGGTGCTGATCAACTTATTGAACAATGCGGTCAAATTCACGGAGCGGGGCGAAGTAGCGGTCACTATCTCGGCAAAACCGGCCGATCCCCGGCCAGACGATGATGCGCTCGCTCTTCAGCTATGCCTCACTGTAGCGGATACTGGCATTGGTATTAGCGCGGCACAGCAACAACTCCTCTTTCAGTCCTTTAGCCAGGCAGACACATCAACAACACGTAGGTATGGTGGCAGTGGCCTTGGTCTCGCAATCTGCAAGCGGCTGGTCGAACTGATGGGAGGCAGCATTGCGGTGACCAGCACACCGGGCATCGGATCAACCTTTACGGCAACGTTCTGTGCCAACATCGATACCAATGTCTGGAAAGACTCGATCCAGCAAGTAACAGCAGGCTTGGAAGGCAAACGCATCCTTGTGGCAAGCAGTCTTGAGCGCGACCGCCAGATTATCGCCAATTATCTCTACCAGTGGGGTATGAAACCAGAGATAGTCGCATCGGGCAGCGAAGCACTGGCAGCCGTGAAACAGCAGCAGCACTTTGATGCAGCCGTGGTTGATATGACGCTGGCTGATATGGATGGTCTCAGCTTTACCCGAACGGTCCGCCAGAGCAGCACCCTGCCAACGCTATCGATTATTCTGTGGGTCACCACCGAGCAGCGGCGCATTTTGCGTCAACAGGGGTTGCGTGATGAAGACCGCATGTCAGACGTAGCTGCACTGCTGATCAAGCCGGTGCGCCCGGCATCGCTGGCCCAGGCATTGCAACGGCTCTTCGATCCCGAGAGCAATCCATCACCAGAAACCCGAACCAAAAGCGCAATCGACCCGAAGATGGCACAACATTTACCCCTGCATATTCTTCTTGCCGAAGATAACCTGCTCAATCAGAAGGTAGCGCAGCGCTACCTTGAACGTCTGGGCTATACCGCCGATATTGCGAGCAATGGCTACGAGGTGCTGACTGCGTTGCGCCAACGCTCGTATGATGTTGTTTTGATGGATGTACAGATGCCAGAGATGGACGGTATGGAAGCAACCCAACATATTCGCCAGCAATGGCCTGCCTATGAACAACCCACTATTATTGCGATGACTGCGCATGTGATGCAGGGCGACCGTGAACGCTTTCTGGCGGTCGGGATGGACGATTACATCGGCAAGCCGGTGCGCATCGAGGAGCTGATCGAGACGCTGCAACGTATCGCAACCCGCCCCTGATCTTCGGTTTCCTTATCTCTATATGTCACGCAAAGGCGCAAGTGTGATATGCAAATGGCGTTCATCGATGTAGGAGCGTAGGCACGGCTTGTCGCCGCGTCACCTGTCTCCCACACGGGGCGACCCCTGTACCAGGGTCTTTTTGCTCCACCAAGCGCACGGAACGCACTGCGTGGAGCTTGGCGTGTGGGGGTACGGGCCGCCGGTTTCTCCTGGTATGCGCTCAGGCGCGTGCGGCTGTAAGCCGCACCTCCGGCATGCGGAGTGCGTGATGTGCTTGTGCACCATGAGTGCGGCGACAAGCACGCACCTACGTTCCATATCGATGAACGCCATTGGGTATCAGGTCGCTGTGCGCTTTTTAACGATGCGCCAGCTGCTGGAGTCGCTCGATATTGGTCAGATAGATCATCTCATCGTCAATGCGAATCAAGCCCGCAGCGCGAAAATCACCCATAGCCTTGGTCACCGTCTCACGATACGAGCCGATCATCTCGGCCAGTTGCTGATGGGTGTAGCGAATAACGGTGGGTGGCATGGTAAATGGCGACGTGCTCGAGAGATCGGCCATATTGAGGAGCACCGTTGCCAGGCGCTGTGGCACACTCTTAAATGCAATATCAGCGAGTTTGTTCTGTATTTCACGCAGACGCTGACCCATGAGCTCCATAAAACGCAGGGCCACTTGCGGATAGTGCATCAGGATTTCGCGCATGACATCACGGCGGATAACGCCGATCACGCAATCAGTCATCGCTTCGGCAAAGCTATCGTGCATCCAGTGGCCTACCAGGGTCATTTCACCAAAGAGCGTTACCGGCTCTAGCACCATTAGCGTTAGCGCCCGCCCTTCGGGAGAGAGTTTATACAGACGCACTCGCCCTGATTGCAGCACAAAGATCCGCTCACCATACTCCTCGGGAGAATAGAGCAGTTGACCCTCTTCATATGTTGTGAGGCTCATCCGTTGTTGAATCTGCTGCTTTTGCTGCTCAGTGAGATCAGCAAAGATCGTTCCAGCATCTATGGTATGAATGTCAGACTGTGTTTCCATTGTTTTTATCCTTTGTGATACAGGTTCCACCGGTGACGGCCTGGTTGAGATCGGTAATGCGTACAGCCGTAACACCCTGTTCCAACGCAGCTAGCGCTGACTGCACTTTCGGTATCATACCGCTATGGATATCACCAGAGGCAATACCCGCATCAATTGTACTGGCGGTGAGATACGGCGCAACTTGTCCATACATCCGCACGCCAGGTATATTGCTCACAAAAACCAACTCGGTACGTGTGGTCACGGCGGCATCACGGGCCAGTGCTCCTGCTACCGCCATGGCGACGATATCGGCATTGACATTGTACGGCACACAATCATCCTGGCCCAGGGCGACCGGCGCCAATACCGGTAGCCAGCCTTGTGCCAGCAATACCTCCAACGCTGTTACATCAACGGTGGTTACGACACCAACGCGGCCCAGGTCCACGCCATTGGGACGATGCGGCACACAACGCAACAGCCCCAGGTCTACGCCGCTAAG
>JAAURD010000152.1 GCA_012034075.1 Chloroflexaceae bacterium
CCCGCGCAGCAGGCGCTCATCAAATCCACCGGCCTGCACAAACACCTCACGACGCATGGCACAGCAGGTCGTGGTGATTTCGCAATAGTACGATGGTGGGTCCGGGTTGGTCTCCAGGCACTGATCAACGACGGCGTGCTCAATCCGCGGTACCTCACGCGCTACCCGTCGTTGCCACGCCGAGGCATCCGGCGGCAGCAGACGCGAGGCGCCGGTGACGCCAATGCTTGGGTCTGCCAGCAGTAGCGCCACCAGCTGCATCAACACCTGCTGATGCCCCAGAACGGCGTCATCATCGACAAAAACCAACACCTGGGCATGGGTTTGTGCCACACCCTGATTGCGTGCGCGACCATTGGGTCGCACACCAACGACCACTTCTACCTGGTGTGGTCGCAGTGTCTGCTGCGCAATGCTCTGTTGCAGTGCGTCAATCTGACCATCAAGCGAGGGAACGATCAGAGCAATGCTGATCGGGTCCGCCTCGGCACGGCGTCGGTCCGAGGCGTTGGTACATTTACCGACATAAATGGTCATCCATCCTGATAGATATCGATCAGTTCAGGCTTGAATGCAAGGGTATCACTTCCATCTGCGGTTCTACCGGCAGACCGACACTCCGTGACTGGTAGTTGATCGGCATGGGTGCGGGCGAGTCTTCTTCATGCTCAAAAATGCGCAGTAGATTGTATGCCGTATCGCGTTTGGCCGGGATATAGCCGGCATCGCGAATAAGCGCATGAATCTCTCCCTCCAGCATCGACATATGCGTATGGTGCGCTGCTGACGAGACCACATTCTCTTCGAGCATGGTGCTGCCAAAGTCATCTAGCCCAAACGCCAGCGATACTTGCCCTACTTTTGGCCCCTGGGTCACCCAACTCGCCTGGTGATGCAAGATATTGTCGAGGAAGAGCCGTGAGATGGCAATATGCCGCAGATACTCATGCGCTGTCGCACCGTACTGATCGCGGTGGCGGCTGCGGCCCGCACTGGTCATCTCGCTATGTTGCAGCGTCCAGGCAATAAAAGCATGGAAGCCATTGCCATGCTCACTCAAGCTATAATCTTGCAATGCCCGCAAGCGCTGAAGATGCCGAATACGATGTTCCAACGTCTCACCAAACCCAATCACCATGGTTGCGCTGGTATTCAACCCCAGCGATTGCGCTTCACGCATCACGCTCAGCCAGCCATCGGTCTTCTGCTTCTTCGGCGACACACGGTTGCGTATGTCATCGTCCAGAATTTCGGCACCACCACCGGGCAGGCCCTCTAAACCGGCCTCCTGCAATGCAATCAGCACATCACGTACACTCAGGCCACTCAGTGCCCCAATATTGGCAATTTCGGTGGGGCTGAAACAATCCCGTTCAATCGTTGGGTAGTTGCTCCGCATCCAATCCAGCAGGTCGGTATACCATTGCAGCGACAGGCCCGGGTTCAGGCCACCCTGCATTAAAATCCGTGTACCGCCATACTCAACCAACTCATCGAGCTTTTGTGCCAGATCATCCCGCGAGCAGACATAGGCATCGGCGTGACCAGGCGGGCGGTAAAACCCACAAAACTGACAGTTCACGGTACACACGTTGGTGTAGTTGATGTTCCGATCCACCAGATAGGTCACAATACGACCGGGGGCGCGAAGCTGGCGCACCGCGTTAGCGGCCATGCCCAGTTCGGTCAACTCCGCTTCCTGGTAAATCTGCAATGCTTCGTCAAAATAGAGGCGCTCCCCAGCAGCAGCCTTATCCAGCAGGTATGCCGTCGATGCTCCAGGCATCACTTTCCTCCACAATCCAGGCAACCAGTCCATCGTGCCAGATACGACTGATTGCAGCAATAACAATACATACTGATTATTTTACTCGACATTTGCATCTTGAGCAACCGCCCTTCCTATCGCCTCTCGTGCAATTGTAACTTTTTCCGGTAGACAATTGCTGTTTCATATGCTATGCTGGATTCAGATACAGTATATTTTATCATGGCAAACTCTTTCAACCGGATAGAAACGTTTTCCACACGCTAGAAATAACCCGAAATCCGCAGATTGGCCTTTCTGTTCAATGTTGTCTGGCTATTGCCCACATCTGTATGGTTTAGTTGTGCCATGTTTTTTGCGAAAGGAAATGGATAATGGCTTCCTTATCTGCTCGTTCACTTGGATTCACCCCCTTCGGAGGTCTTTTGGTCTTGCTTACCGTCCTCTTGCTCACCCTGGCACCTGTGGCTCAGGCACAGCAGGCCGATACCGGTTACCCCTTTACCTATCAGGGCCAGCTGCTCATTGACGATCAACCCGTCACGGATAGCTGTACCTTCACCGTCAGTCTCTGGGATGCTGCCACCGATGGCAACCAGATTGCTGGCCCGCTTGCCTTTACCGATGTTCCGGTCGCCGATGGCTACTTCGATCTGGCTATCGACTTTGGCCTCAGCCCCTTCGATGGCGCCGAACGCTATCTTGAAATAACCGTTCAGTGCTCGACCGACACTGACCCGATCACCCTGGGTCGCCAGGTGCTCACCGCCGCCCCCTACGCCCTGCATAGCGAGAAAGTGCCCTGGAGCGGCATCCAAGGCCTGCCCGATGGCTTTGCCGATGAGGTCGACACCGATACGCTGGGCAGCCTCAGCTGTGCCGACAATGAGATTGCCCGTTGGGACGGCAGCGAGTGGGTCTGCTCCACCGACACCGACACCGATACCGACACCGACACCGATACGCTGGGCAGCCTCAACTGTGCCGACAATGAGATAGCCCGCTGGGACGGCAGCGAGTGGGTCTGCTCCACCGATATCGACACCACTTACAGCGCTAGTGATGGTCTGTCGTTGACCGGCACGGCCTTCAGCATTGCCACGGCCGGGGTCACCACCGCCATGCTCGCCAGCGATGCAGTGACCAGCGATGAACTGGCCGATGATGCCGTCGATACCGCCGCCATCCAGAATGACGCCGTCACCAGCGCCAAAATCGCCAACGATACGATTACCGCAGCCGATATTGCGACCGATGCAGTACGCAACGAGGAAATTCAGAATAATGCGGTAACCAGTAACAAAATTGCCAGTGGTGCCGTGACCAGTTCCGATATCGCTGATGGTACCATCGATGTCGCTGATCTGAACAATGATGCCGTGACGAGCGCCAAAATTGCCGACAGCACCATTCTCTTCGGCGATATAAACCAGAACGGCTGTACCGACGGTCAGGTGATGAAATGGAATAACACCACCCCCGCCTGGGAATGCGCCGCTGATATCAATACCGATAGCGGCGGCGATATCACCGCCGTCACCGCGGGCACCGGCCTGACCGGTGGCGGCACCAGCGGTGCTGTCACCGTCAATGTCGATACCGCTGCGATCCAGCAGCGGGTGAGTAGCACCTGCGCCGTAGGTTCCAGCATTCGGGCTATCGCTGCCGACGGCACCGTCACCTGTGAAACCGATGACAACAGCGGCGGCGATATCACCGCCGTCACCGCGGGCACCGGCCTGACCGGTGGCGCTACCAGCGGTGCTGCCACCGTCAATGTCGATACCACAGCGATCCAGCGGCGGGTGAGCAGCACCTGCGCTGCAGGCTCCAGCATTCGAGCTATCGCCGCCGACGGCACCGTCACCTGTGAAACGGACGATAGCGGCGGTGGTGGCGGCGCCTCCTTTGGCGGCGATGGTTCCAATGGCGCACTTACCATGAACAGTGCCACCAACTGGGCCTCTAACCCACCGAGCAATCCGCTGGCCCAATATAGCACCTGTACCATCAACGCTCAGTTAACCGTGCCATCCGGCACCATCATCCACTGTAGCGGCAACCTAACCATTGGGAGCGGTGGCAGCATCGTCGTCCGGACCGTTGCCCAGGGCCGCTCCATAAACCACAATAACATCTATTACAATGAACCTCCATCTGGATTAGGTGCCAGTCCAGCAGGTACCGATGGCTCGAATCATGCAGGCATAGGCGGGCTTGGCTGGGGCAATGCCCAGAGTGCTGCCTGGTTATTACATCCAGGACCTTTTGGTGGCGGTTCGGGATCCACAGTGAACTGGAGCGACTTTACAAGTAGAGGCGGTCATGGTGGTGGCTCGCTGGTGCTTAAAGTTGGTGGTAGCATCACCATAAACGGAAATATCTCCGCAAATGGAGAAAATGCAACCGCATCTAGCGGTGGACCTGGCGGTGGCGGTGGGGCCGGTGGTCTGGTCATTCTCGCTTCCTCGACGTCTGTTAGTGGCAGTGGATCGATCAATGTTAATGGAGGTAATGGCGCCAATGCTACCGGCGGCTCGTCCGGCGGCGGCGGCGGCGGTGGCGGTGGTATTATTCACATTATAAGCCCATCAATCACATTCACTGGTAGTACTGGTACTAGTAATGGTACTGGTGGTTCAAATATAAATGGCTCTTCATCTTTATACGGAGGCGGAGGTGGTGGTATGGGCGGCAATGGCGGCAATGGTGGAAATCTGGACAGTGACAATTCAACCCCAGGCAATGGTGGTAATGGCTTTGTGATCCAGAGCGCTACCGACCCGGCCAATATCTACTAATCCGTGCGTTTGCCGCATCCATCTGGTGCAAGCGTGTTTCCGCAATCTGGGAGCATCGGCTCGCACCAGGTGGGCTATCTGGTGGTATACGGTCTGTCTTTTAGCTAAGCAGCGTATAGATACCACTACAAGGAGCCAAATGATGAAACTCTCCTTTCGCTTGGTTTTGATCCTGGTGATCATGGGTCTCGCTGGCGCCACCGTGCTGGCCCAGGCCACCGGCTTCACCCTGCGCACCCAGACCATTGACAATGGCGGCGGTAGCCTCAACGACGAGGCCAGTGGCTATACCTTGAACGGTACCATCGGTCAGTCTGATGCTGGCACCCTGCAAAATGGCAGCCATGTCATCCGCGGCGGCTTCTTCCAGCCCGCCGAGGAAGCGACAGCATCGACCGACGACGACGGCGACGGCATTCCCACCATCGATGAAGACACCAACGGCGACGGCGACCCCACCAACGATGACACCGATGGCGATGGCACACCCGATGCGCTCGACAGCGACGACGACGGCGATGGCATTCCCACCATCGATGAGTGTCCGGGTGGCTTCCCCTGCCCCGATACCGATGGCGACGGCATTCCAGACTACCTGGACGACGAGGACAATGCCCCGGTCGCTCAGGGTGGCACCGTCCACCTGCCGCTGGTCTTGCACACCGTGCGCCAGCCGGTTGCGGAAGTCGGGCCGGACCTGGTGGCGACCATTGCACTGGCGCCGAACCAGACCAACTTCACCGCTGGCGAACCGGTGACTATCACCGTGGTGGTGCATAACCAGGGCAATAAGCCCAGCACCAACGGCTTCTGGGTCGATCTCTATTTCAACCCCAGCAGCACACCTGCGGTCAACCAGACGTGGGATATCCTGTGTGAGCTGTTCCCCTGCCACGGCATTACCTGGGGCGTGACCAGGCAGCTCAATCCGGGCGAGCAGGTGGTACTGACCTCGACGGTGGAGAGCTACGCCGAGGCGCAGACAGTCTGGCCGGGCTGGTTGCTCAACGGCACAACGGATATCGTGGTGCAGGTGGATAGCTGGAACCCGGAAACGACCAACGGCAACGTGGTCGAGACCGATGAGGCGAACAACGTAACCAGCCTGAGCGGGCTGACGGTCACCGGCGCCAACCCAGCGACACTGGCGCAAGAGCCGGTGCTGGCGGAACGACCGCCCCAACCGTAAGGGTTGCCCGCATGGTCAGCACAGCCGGGGGATGGGGCACACGCTCCATCCCCTTAGCTAGCGCTGTAACCATGTTGATACCAAATGGCACGCATCGATCTGCGACGTAGGTGCGGCTTGCAGCCGCACGGCGGGAGCACGACCGCACCGGGTCGGACGCGAGAATGCCAGGGAAGATCGGGCATGGCATCGTCTACACGCTACCCTTGTGGGAATGGGCTTGCCCTAACTGGCCGGGGATGAGGGGATGCGGTCGGCACAACCGCACGTGGACCGCACGCAAGGCGCGAACGTCGTTTGCGCCTTGCAGCCGCTCAAACGCGGGTAGCAACCGCATTGCTGCTGGCACGGGCAAGTCACAAGTGCGGTAACCACCTTATGGAACGCGGTCGTCCTGACCGCATGCAGGATGGATGCCTGCGCTCCCGGATGGCCACAACCTACTCTGTAGGGGCGCAGCGCGCTGCGCCCCCTACAGGGTGGAAAATGGAGCCTGCGGGTGCATTTATTACTCGCAGATCCGTTCGATATGGGCGCCTAGTGCGGCGAGGCGTTCGTCGATGCGTTCGTAGCCTCGGTCAATCTGGCCGATGTTGTAGATGACGCTGCGCCCACGGGCACAGAGTGCGGCGGTGACCATTGCCATGCCGGCCCGAATGTCGGGGCTGGGCAGGCCATCGGGTTCGCCATAGAGCTGCGCGGGGCCGACGACGACGGCGCGGTGGGGGTCACAGAGCACAATCTGCGCGCCCATGCCAATCAGGCGGTCGGCAAAAAAGAGACGGCTCTCGAACATTTTTTCGTGTATCAGGCGGTGCCACGCGCCTGAGTCGCGACAACCAGGGCAGTACTGGTCAGGTCGGGGCTGAAGCCGGGCCAGGGGGCTGAGTCGATTTTGGGAATGCCACCGTGCGAATCGGTGTTCACACAGAGTTCCTGACCGCTGGGGATGACAATATCTTCGCCTTCGATGCGCCAGGTAAAGCCGAGTTTGCCAAAGGCCACTTGTGAGATGCGCTGATCGGGGGGGTTGGCGTTGATGATGCGCAGGTCGCTATCGGTGACGGCGGCCAGGCCAATGAGTGAGCCGACTTCCATGTAGTCGGGCTTGATGGTATATTCGGCGGCGTGCAGTTTGGAGACGCCTTCGATTTCGAGGACACTGGTACCAATACCGGTAATCTGGGCGCCATGGCATTGAGGCAGTGGCATACCTCTTGCACATGCGGTTCTGAGGCGGCGTTACTAATGGTGGTATGACCTTCGGCTAGTGCTGCGGCCATGACGGTCTGTTCGGTACCGGTGACGCTCATTTCATCCATGAAGATTTGGGCACCACGCAGGCGGTCGGTGCGCAAGACATAGCCGTTCTGGGTTATTTCGATGGACACACCGAGGGCTCGCAGGCCAATAAAGTGGCTATCTAAGCGCCGCCGCCCAATCATGTCGCCGCCTGGTCGATAGATGGTGGCTTGACCGCGTCGTACCAGGTAGGGCGCGGCGAGCAAGGTCGATGTACGGATTTTGCGGTACAGGCTCATAGGTGGTGGCTTATCGCTCAACTCTGTTGTGCGTAATGTATAGACATTTGGGTTTATGCGTTCGATGGAGATGCCCATGTGCTCAAGCAATGCGATTTTACTGCGTACATCACCAATATCAGGTACATTTTTTAGGGTTAATGGTTCATCGCTCAACAGGGCTACGGCAAGCAGGGGGAGCGCTGTATTTTTATTGCCGGCGGGCACAATGCTACCGGAAAGGCGCTGCCCTCCCTCTATCACAAATCGTTCCACAGGGATTACTCCGTTCTTATCAAGACTGATGTTATGGTTGGTCTCACGTCGAGGTTCTGGATAGTTTGGCAATTGATAATGGATAATTGACAATTGACTCCGACCGCTTCAACGCTGAACTGACGAAGTTCGCGACCCGCGTCTGGACAGCGTGCGGTCGTGCCGACCGCTCGAGGCCGTAGGCGCGGCTTGTAGCCGCGTTCTCTTTGCAGCGCAAAAGATGTCCCCATACCAAGCACCTCCGACCCGGTGCGGTCGTGCGGACCGCTGAAGCTCGTGACCTGCGTCCGGACAGCCTGCGGTCGTGCCGACCGCGTGCGGCTGCAAGCTGCGCCAACGATTCGCGCTTACGATTCGCGCCTACGAAGTTCATGCGCCTGCGTCCGGACAGCGTGCGGCTGCAAGCCGCACCTACGAAGTGCGCTCCACCGCTCCACCGCTTCACCTCTGTCTCATATCGATGCTTGCCATTAGGTATCAGCCAGGAGCCAGGAAGCATAAACCATCACAGAGAATCTTCTGTGGCCTGGTTGCCGGTTATTATAGCATGATGACGGGGCCTTGTGACTGATAGCAGGCTGATATGATGGTCATGGATCGGCGTATGGTTGCGGCTGCGCTTCAGCCGCAAGCCAGGTGGCAATGGTGGTTTGCGATGCGATAGGGCACGGTGCATGCGCGGACCCTATCGCAATGCTTGCCAGCGCCTGGTGTCAGGCTGGAGTAATGGTATAGGTGTGCTCAATCGGTGCGATTTTTGCCATCATGGCCTGCGCCGGGCAGTATTTGGTTTCCGAAAGTTCTATCGCTCGTTCGACCGAGCGGGCATCGATATTGTGACCGGTAAAGCGATAGGTGATATGGATTTTGGTAAACACTTTGGGATGTTCTTTGGCCTGTTCGGCTTGCACTTCGACTTCAAAGCTGGTTATGGCTTCGCGTTTCTTTTGCAAAATGGAGATGACGTCCATTGCGGTGCAGCCGGCTAGGCCGACGAGCATCAATTCTAATGGCCGAAAGCCATCGTCGTCGCCACCGACGTTGGGTGTTGTGCCCAGATTGACGTTGAAGCCACTGGTAGCGGTGCCGTCAAAGGTCATTTTCTTTTGCCAGGTTACTTTAGCGTCCATATATACACGTTCTCCTTATCGTGTTCCTTTTTCGTCATCGTCGTCATCGTTATCGTCGTCGTCGTCGTCGTCATCGTCATCATCTTCATCGATTTCATACAACATGTCGAGCAGTTCTTCTGCATGCTGCTCTATGAGGGGGTCATCATCGCGTTTGATGGCATCTTCGAGGGCTGTGATCAGTGTCTGCATATCGGCCGCTTCGACCCCAGAGAGATGGGCAACCATACGCTTGGCGCGGGCGAGGAGGGCGAGGATTTCCATATTATCAAAGCCGCTGGCTTCACCGTCGGATATATCGATGTCCCAGGGCGAGACCTCAACGACATCGAGTTCATCTCGTGCACGTGCAATATCGCTGGCAGACAGGTGGGCGCGGGTGGCGGTCACGCTCATGCTGGCTTGCTTGCCGCTGCCGCGGTCTACCGCCGACACATGCAGAATGCCATTGACGTCGAAGTCAAAATGGACGGTAATGCGTGGTGGTTCACCGCTGATTTCGGGTTTGAGGTCTTCAAAGAGAAATTCGCCCAGGAGCGTATTGTGCGAGGCTACGGGGTGTTCGCCTTGATAGACTTTGATCTGGATGACGGTCTGGGTCGGGGTCATAGCCGAGTAGACCTCGGAGCGAGAGGTGGGCACGGTGGTATTGCGGTGAATAATGACGCTGTAAAGATCGTTAATGAGCCGACCAAACTCCCAGGCGGCAACTTCGATACCGAGTGAATGGGGCGTTACATCGACCAGAATGGCGTCGATGGGTTCGCCTTCGATAATGGCGGCTTGTACGGCGGCCCCCAGCGCAACGGCTTCATCGGGGTTGATGGTGGTTTGTGGCTCAAGACCGGTATGTTGATAGAGCATATCCCAGACGAGGGGAATGCGGGTGCTGCCGCCTACAAACAGAATCCCATCCAGCTGATCGACCACCAGGTTGGCATCTTTCAAGGCTGCATCAAATGATTCAACGGTGCCTTCAATCAGGTCGCGGATCATCGATTCAAACTCGGTCCGTGCTATTTCGATATCGAGATGGAGGGGGTGTCCTTCGGAGGTGGTCATCAAATACTCTTCGCGAATCTTGACGAAGGGTTGGCTGGAGAGGGTAATCTTGGCCTCTTCGGCGATACGGTTGAGACGTGCCAGCGAACGTCGATCTTCGCGTGGGTCGAGCTCGTGCTCACTGCGAAATCGTTCGGCCAGATAGTCTACGAGCCGCTGGTCAAAATCATCACCGCCGAGCTGGGTATTGCCGTGGCTGGCTCGCACTTCGACGATGCCGTCGTTCATTTCAATAATGGACACATCAAATGTACCACCACCCAGGTCATATACCGCAAGCAGCTGGTGTTCTTCGCTCTGGTTGAGGCCATAAGCCAGGGCGGCGGCGGTTGGCTCATTGATAATGCGTTCGACTGTGAAACCGGCAATTTCGCCGGCATCGTGGGTGGCCTGGCGGGCGGAGTCGGAAAAATAGGCTGGTACGGTGATGACTGCGCGGTCTATGGTTTCGCCGGTCTGGTCTTCGAGACTGCGTTTGAGTTCGCGCAGCAGCAGTGCCGAAATCTCCTGGGGGGTGTACGTTCGTTCACCGAGACGTACCGTGTAATCCGTTCCCATATGCCGTTTGATCGAACGCACGGTTTGATCGGGATAGACGACATATTGATTGCGAGCGGGGGTACCGATCAGGAATGTGCCTTGCGGCGTCATACTGACGACTGAGGGGATAATCCGCTCGTTGCCATGGGCCATAATCTGCGGCGTACCGTCACGTACCAGCGCTGTTGCTGAAAACGTTGTGCCAAGATCAATACCAACAATCACTCAAGTGTCTCCTTTTTTGGTTTTCGTTTGCCACCCACTACCCCTCACCCCCGACCCCCTCTCCCACAAGGGGAGAG
>JAAURD010000153.1 GCA_012034075.1 Chloroflexaceae bacterium
TCGCGCGCGCGCGCCACGCTGGCCACGTTTGACTCAACCGTGCTGCCGAATGGGTCCTATGTGGTGCGCTTGCATGGCTCGGATGGCACGACCACGTTGGACAGTGGTATCCTGGTGGTGGTGCAGGGCCACTACAAACCCGGGCGCGTGACCTTTCACGTCACTGATCTGACGATCCCGTTGCAGGGGTTGCCCATCACCGTGGGGCGTGTGTACGATAGCCTGGAGCGCAACGAGGTGGGCGACTTCGGCGCTGGCTGGAACCTGGCCATCGGCAACCCCCACCTCGAGATCAACCCGGCCCACGATGTGACCCTGACCCTGCCCAGCGGCGAACGGGTGACCTTCTTCTTCAATCCACAACCGTCGAGCGGTGTGCTGGGCTTCTTGAATCGCCCAGCGTATACCGCAGAAGCGGGAGTCTATGGTTCATTACAGGCCGATGGCTGCCCATTGTTGGCGATGAGTCCGGGCGGGCAGTGGTTCTGTTTTCTGGCGTCGGGGAGGTATCGGCCCAGCACGTATGTCTATACCGACCCGTATGGGCGGGTCTTCACCATGGCCGCCGATGGCACGTTGCGGTCGATCCGCGACCTGCAAGGCAACACCCTGCACTTCACTGCGGCGGGTATCCGCAGCGATACCGGACGGGAAGTCACCTTTGTCCGCGATGGCAGCGGCCGCATCACCAGCATCACTGACCCGGCGGGCAATCAGTATGGCTACATCTACGATGGCAACGGTGATTTGATTGAAGTCGCCACGCCTGCTGTTCTGGTCGAAGGAACGGCGGAACCGGTTCCTGCGGTGATCACGTATTTCTACAGCAGCGTCCATCCCCATCTCTACGAAGGCGAGCATGACCCGTTAGGGCTCAGGACAGAGCAAGCAACCTATACAGCGGATGGCCGTCTGGAAACGGTCATGTACTGGCGCGACGCCACGACCGTTTTCACCACAAGCTACAACTATGACCTGCCAAACAAGACGACCACCACGACCAACCCGGATGGTGGTCAGGTTGTGCAGGAATATGCAACCCTGGAAGCTATACCACAAAGTCATCAGACCGGTACCGCTACCGAACTGGTGCGTGAGACAGTGGATGTACGACCAGATGGACAGGGAGGCATCGAACGTCGCACCACCACCTATGCCTATGACAACCAACGCAATGTGGTTGCCATGGGGCTACCCGATCCGGACACGGGTGCGGCGGCCGCCTTGGCGACTGATCCCGCAACCTGTGCAGTGCGCAATATCTGTTATGTCTATGATGATATGGGGAATCCCACCCACGAGATACAGGGATGGGAACAAGATGGGCACCTGGTGCAGCGCACGACAACAACGGAATATAACCAGTACCGTCGTCCCACGCGAGAAGTAGGTCCTGATGGAGTCGTCAAAACCTTCACCTATGATGCCTATGGAAACGTTGAGACTCTTGCGGATGACTCGCCATGGGGCATTATAGGGGGCTATACCTATGATCCCGCTGATCGAGGCAATCCAAAGACCCGCTATCTGGGCAATGACCCATCGAAGGCCACGACCTACACCTATGACCAATATGGCAACGTGGCAACCGAGACGGATCCACTGGGCAATGTGATAACCTATGAGACCTATGATAGCTTTGGTCATCCTGAAGCGATAACCCTGGAACTGGATGATGGCTTTGGTACAACCATCACACAGGTCTCAACCTATGACTACAATGATCTGGGCCAGATGACCCAGATGAGCATTGATGATGGGAGTGGTACGACATATACCACCAGCTATGCCTATGATCCGAACGGTCGTCAGGTGACGATGCGCGATGAACTGACTGGCTGGACCACCCGATCAGACTACAACCGTGATGGCACAGTCAAGCAGGTCACAGCAACCGATGGGACAGTGGTGCAGTACACCTATACCTGGCGCGGTGAGATTGCGACGATGACTGACGCGGCTGGGCAGATCACACGCTACGACTATGACTTGGCTGGCGACCAGATCAGCGTGACAACGGCGGCCGGTACTGCTGATGAAGTGACGACCACCCGTCGCGCTGATCTGGCCGGACGTGAGACGGAGGATACCAACGCCCGGGGACAGACCACCGTGACCCGCTACGATGACCTGGATCGTCCACTCCAGGTCGAAGACCCACTGCATGGGGCAGCCCATCCCATGGTTTTTACGTATAACGCTGCCGGACGATTGGAGGTGCTGACTGGGGTTGATGGGGTGCAGACCCACTATCAGTATGATGCGCGGGGCTTCCCCGAAACGATCATAGAGAACTACGTGGACGGCCAGGCCACCCCCCTGGTTCGTTCGCAGCACCACGATGGCATTGGCAATGTTACCCAGGTGACCGACCTCAATGGAAACACTTCCACCTATGGTTATGATGCTGCTGACCGCTTACACTGGGTCAAGAATCATCTTCAAGAAGAAACCCGTTACATCTACGATGGTCTGAGCAATGTACGACAGATTCGGGATGCGGAAGGCCATCTGACGACCTTTGCCTACGATACACTGGGACGTGTGACGCGCAAAACCTGGCATGATGGTTCGTATGAGACGTTTACCTACACCCATGTGGAGCGAGTCGATGACAACCCAGCAAACGATCAGTCCCCCACCGTGGCACCTCCCACCCTGGTCTATCTGCGGGTTGCCCATCGATTGACCGATGGTACCATCCAGTATACCTACTATGACTGGCGTGAACAGCAGGACCGGATGACCTATGCTGATGGTACGTTTGTGCAGTATCGGTATACCGATACCGGACAGATAGCATCCGTCACGGATCAGCAGGGCAGCACCACCTGTTATGCCTACAATGCGCTCAACCGCCTAACGGACATCCAACACATCGGCACCGCGACTGACTGTGCGACGGCGACGGTGCTACGTGCGTTGAGCTACACCCACGATGCCAATGGCAACCGCACCGCGATGACGTGGAGCGTGGGGGCAACAACACAGACGGTGGGCTTTGCCTATGATGCCCTGGATCGGCTCTGTGCGGTCAAGGTCGGGAGCATCCCGACCGGTTGTACCGACCCGAATGCGGATTATACGTACACCTATGAAGACCATGTTGCCGATCCGGACATCGCGCGGCGCGAAACGCTGAGCTATCCGAATGGGGACATCGTGCAGACCATGACCTACGATCCACTCGCCCGCCTCAGCACGTTGACCCAGCAAGACGGAAGCGGCACGACTCTTGCCAACTATCGCTATAATTACCATCCAGGCGGTCATCGCCAGTCGTTGGTCGAGACCGTCAATGGCCTAAGCGCGACCACCACCTGGGAATATGATGATGCCTACCGGTTGACGCGGGAACGACGCGAGTCCGGAGGGCAGGCGGTCTGGGATCTGCATTTCACCTATGACAGCGTGGGCAATCGCCAGACGATGAACGAAGCGGTGCAAAGCATCAACACCACCTACACGTATACATCCAATGGCCTGGACCAGATTGACACGGTGCAGGTAGCCGGGCCAGGAGGGACAACCACGCGTAGCTATAGCTACGATGCACGTGGCAACCTGACCAGCGATGGCACCTATGAGTACTACTACAATGCAGCTGACCAGTTGAGGATGGTGTCTGCTAGGGGCAGCCCGTTGGCAACGTATGGCTATGATGCGGCAGGTCGCCGGATCACGCAAACGGTGGGGATCACCACGACCATCTCCCTGTGGGATGAAGCCTCGCCTTATGGCGATGTAGTAGCCGAACTGGATAGCAGCGGTACGGTGGAGACCAGCTCTCTTCTGGCTGCCGGCCGGCTGCTAGCGCAGGAACGTGGTGGCACCACGCACTACCCGCTAGGGGATGCGCAGGGTAGCACACGCCTGCTCGCCACCAACAGTGGCGCCATTGCCGAAAGCTACCAGTACGATGCCTTTGGCAACCTGCAGAGCAGCCTTGCCACGCCTGGCACCAACTCCCTGTACACCGGCCAGCGGTACGACGCCACGACGGGCCTGTACTACCTGCGAGCACGCTATTATAACCCAGCAGATGGGCGCTTGCTGACGCGCGACACCTACCCCATCGACTTCCAGAACCCTGTGGAGTTGAACCGCTATGCCTATGTGGCGAATAATCCGGTCAACCTGGTGGACCCGAGTGGATTGACAGGTCTCGTTGGGTATTCACAAACGTATGGAGACTCGGAAGAACAGTCGAAGAGAAGAGCAGCTTATCAGGCAGGAATAGCACCTTCCTGGGGTATTGATAGAGCACAACTTTATCAGGCATCTGTGCTATCAGCTGTCTCGGACCAGATTACCGTTTCACTTATCAACACGATTCTGGGAAATATCTACAAATCCATACAAGTTGACAGAGGAAACAAGTCTGCTGAAGATCGTATACTCCGTCAATTTGTGGTATTCGGTCTTGGAACCGTGATCCATATTCATCCAAAGTGGGTTGGCCCAAGAATCACCAAGGCATTTTCGTTTTCAATGCCTGAAAATGAGCTTTCCAGTAAACTTGGGTTAGGTGGAAGAAGCGGTATCACGGAGATGATACATCGAATAGGACAACTGCTTCGTGTTACCCTGGGGCGTGGCATAGAAATCAGCATTATTACGCCTGCCTTGCCCAATGATGGTCTCTTTGATCCAAGTACGCAAAACCACGCAGAAATGCTCATTGCACGTTGGACAATTAGACGGTATCAAGGTCCTCCTACTCCCCACCGTGTACTGAATATTGCCACATCGAACAAGGCTTGTAGGAACAGAAAAGCAGCCAGCTGTCGAACCGTTTTGCCAACCCTCTGGACGAGATATCCGCTTCTCTTTGAAACGACCATTTTTCCGACTTTAAACCACGCCTGGTATTAAGCTGTTTGTGGTATAATTACGATAGGTAGAAGCTATCATTGACAAGAGCAAGTCAGCGAGGAGGTACTATGACAAATGTATATCACTATCGTCGGCGCTCTTATCTGGAACGCTACGAGCAAGGTCATTACGAAGAGGTGTGGCTGGAACTGACTGCGTTGGGGCCAACCGTTCGCCAGGAACCAATCTACAGCGAGGCAGTGGCAGTGGCACGCGAAACGATGCGTCGAGTACGACATAATCTGGAATTGCTTGTCGAGCGACTACCAACACTGAATTATCGATTTGCTACCACACCACCACTAGAATATGCGCATGAGCAAAAGTCTACATACCTACAAAGGATAGAGCAACAATATAACCCTCTTCCCCTATCCATCCGTCAATTTTATGAAGTTTTTGATGAAGTAACACTTTTGGGCGATCATCCAGTATTAAATCGGTACGATATGGATGATACACTTGACCAGGAAGAACTATCAGATGAGCTGTCAGTGCTCTTTACCGATCCTCTCTGTTTGTTCTCCCTTGCTCCTCTAGAGGGAACAGTAGAGGGAATAGATGATGAATCTATGCGACAATTGGGTCAATTTGCAACAATCGATTTAACACCTGATTTAACGTTCTTTACAAGTGCTCAAACCCAAATGAATAAACTGATTATCCCTAATTCGTCAATGGATGTGCATGCAACTACGGGTACATGGGCAGGTATGCTTTTTATCAGTTATCTTCGATTGTCGTTCAAGTGGGGTGGCTTTGCCGGGTTCAGCTATCAGCCAGAAGCCGCCAAAGTAGCAAAAGCAGAACTTGACTTTCTCACCAAAGACCTGCTGCCCATTTAGCACACTGCATGTGCTGCCGTTTATCGAACATGTGCTCGGCAGCACATATTCACCCACACCACCACCTACACCTACGATGCCCTCAACCGCCGCACCAGCCGCGAACTGCCGCTCGGTATGACCGAAACATTCACTTACGATGCGGTGGGCAACCAGGTAGCCCACACCGATTTCAACGGGCGCACCACCACCTCCACCTATGACGAGTTGGATCGGCTGCGCACCATCGTGCCTGACCCGGCCCTGGCCGAACCAACCGTGGCCTTCAGCTACACCCTGACCGGGCAGCGGGGGGCGATGAGCGATGCCAGTGGCACAACAACCTATGCCTATGATGCCCTTGACCGCCTGATTGCGAAAGCCACGCCCTTTGGCACACTGAGCTACACCTACGATGCCGCCAGCAACCTGCTGACCATGCAGTCGTCCAACACCAACGGCAGCGCTGTCCGCTACACCTACGATGCCCTGAACCGGCTGGCCACCGTCACCGATGAACGGCTCACTCCGGGCACGACGAGCTACAGCTACGATAGCGGGGGCAACCTCGAGACGTTGACCGCTCCCAATGGCATGGCATCGGCATACACCTATGACGACCTCAACCGCCTGACCGAACTGGCGCTCAGCACGAGTACACTGCTCGGACGGTACACGTATACGCTCGACGACACCGGGGCACGGATACAGATGGGAGAAGCGACCGGGCGCACGGTGGACTATGGCTATGACGACACCTATCGCCTGCTCAACGAGACGGTCACGAACGACCCGCAGGGCAGCAACGGCACGGTCAGCTACAGCTATGACAGCACCGGCAACCGCCTGAGCCGCAGCAGCACCCTGGCAAGTGTGAGCAATCAGAGCACCAGCTACGATGCCAACGACCGCCCGACCACCGACACCTACGACGACAATGGCAATCTGCTGACGTCGGGCAGCAGCACCTACACCTATGACTCTGCCAATCGGCTGGTCTCCGATGGCAACGTGAGCCTGACCTACGACGGGGACGGCAACCTGGTGCAGCAGACGGCTACGATGCCGACGACCTACCTGGTGGATGAACGAAACCCGACGGGGTACGCGCAGATTGTGGAAGAGCAGATAAATGGACAAGTACAGCAAACGTACACCTATGGCGACGACCTGATCAGCGTGAACGAGGTGAGCGGCAGCAGCACCACGCCCCGCTTTGTCGGCTCGGATGGGCTGGGCACGGTGCGCCTGCTGACCGACCAGGCTGGTAGCGTAACGGACCGTTACACCTATGAAGCGTTTGGCGGGCTGCTGCACCAGACGGGCAGTACGGCGAACCCGCACCGCTTCACCGGCGAGCGCTGGAGCAGCGACCTGGGGCTGTCCTATCTGCGCGCACGGTGGTATCATCAAGGCACGGGTCGGTTCTTGACGATGGATACGTATCCACTCAATGCGCAGAACCCCAGCGAGTGGAACCGCTATCCGTATACCGCCAACAACCCCGTGAATGCGGTGGACCCGAGTGGGTTGACGGCGCTGGTCGGGACAGCTGCAGCGCACAAGCCTGCGATGATAGCGCGTCCGGGCGTATTAGTCACTGGACTGGCAGCTGCCTGTGTGTATCGGCTGACCACCTCTCTTTTTGCCGTTACCCTTGAAAATGTGATCCTTGGTGGTACAATCAAATTCAGTACGATACCATGCAATTTTGAGCGGGAGCCTGATCCATGCGAAGGTCTCATTACCTGCGATCAGTTAAGGGGTAAAGATCAAAGGTATGTGCATAGAAATTATGCTGATGCTTTTCGGGAAGCGCAGAGCCGATGGAAGCAACCGATTAAACGTGGAGGTGGTCAAGGTAAACCACTACGAAAAGCCCCTTGCGCAGGATGTCTTCATCACTCAACAAGACAAGTGTCAGGCGGGGGAGCGGGCCCCTCAATAGGTGAATGCCCTTGTTGTGCTACTGACAGTTCTGGAAAGCGATATCGAACAAAAAGATTTGCTGTTCTCCTATGGTGAAAATGGTAGTCGTGAAAGGTGTATATATGCATATAGCTGAGTACAGAATACTTGACTACGCTGTTGAGGTCAAGGTGCCTATATCGTGGCTATCAACAGGAATTTGTGCAGAAATACTCAATAAGCCGTTTCATGGCCTGAGCCATAGCGAGCTTGAGCATATGCTTCACAAACTTTTTCTCGCAGGTGACCTGATAGCTACATATCACGTAGGCGAATACGGAGCGTCCTTTGTACCATCACCACACATCATTGCCACAACGCTCAGCGGTGCTGCCAATGACAAGTTACAGCTTTCCTATGGTTTAACGGTTCAAGGTGGTGCACGCTGGGAAGAGGTATCTAATCCACATTGGGACAAATATGTTGATGAAAGCTATATGGTGGATACGAGCGATTTTCCTGACCCTCAAGAAGGTCAGATCACAGCCAATCATCGTGCTCTTGCTGAAGAATATCTCGCTGCAGTGAAGCAGTACCGCTCACCAGTATGTTGTATTGTACCAGGCTCAGAAGTCTGGGAGATTCTTGAACCCTGGTCTGTGACTTATTGGAAATCACTCCGGCAAGGTTATCGCGTGCGTTTTTTGTACACGCAAGAAGAATCATACCTTTCCAGAGAGGAACAGCAAGGTTCGCTGGAATGGGCGAAACGCAAAAGCCAATGGTATACACGCTGGGATGATGAACAGTACGAATCATTATAACCACAAATCCTGCTGACCGACAGCAGTGGGGCGGTGAGCGACCGCTGGCAATACGAGGCATTCGGCGGGCTGCTGCACCAGACGGGCAGTACGGCGAACCCGCACCGCTTCACCGGCGAGCGCTGGAGCAGCGACCTGGGGCTGTCCTATCTGCGCGCACGGTGGTATCATCAAGGCACGGGTCGGTTCTTGACGATGGATACCTACCCTGGATGCAACACAGACCCGTTATCTCTTCACAAATACATCTATGCCCATAACGATCCTGGCAACAAGATTGATCCCAGTGGGCTGATGGCAGAGTCAGCCCTGCAACTGAATGCAGTTGTTCTTCCAACGAAAGTAGTAGTAGAGACACTCGGTGTTGCAGTAGCGTGTGTCCTGACAATACAAGCAACAGCGTTTATGGCGGGTCTGTCAGGTCAACAAATAATAGGGATTACTTTGTGTCGTGTGCAAACTAAAAAGAAGACCTGTTCTTCGGAGTATCCTCACCTCCGAACTTGTTCATTTGTTGAAAGCTGGTGGAACGCCAATTATAGACATCGAAACATCGGTTTGGCTCTCCAAGAGATATCTCCTCACGCGTCCAGGCATAGAACAGACCCGGCCACCGGAGGCCCTTGTCCTGGTAGGTGGGGGGGGACACATATCTCAACCAGAGTTCCTAAAGGAGGAAACAATCCTTCAATTGGATGTTGCCCGTGTTGCGTGGAGAATAACGGCAATCCCAGAAAGGAAACCAGATGTGCTGTTCTTTGGAGGAGATCGTAATGGCTAAAGAAATGAGGTAGGAATGAACAATATCGAGTATTGGCTGCTTGACGTTGTAGTCACACGCTATTATCCATTATATATTCTCACAGCACCCAATGTTGCAGCGATTTTGAACCGCAAATATGTGTATGGTCAAGGGTTGTCCTACAGCATCTTGGTAGATGCTGTAGGGCGATTATTTCTCCAGGGCTATATACAACTTGCGTGGTGGCACGTACCCCTGCATACCTGGATGCCCATGACAGACCTCAATTCATCTCGATCAACGATAGAAGCAGCGCTACAAGGAGAGACAGAAGTAAACTATGGTTTAACAGGAAAAGGAGGAGCCGCATGGGAGGCAAAGTTGCATCCGAACTGGCAAAAATACAAAGATGAAGATGTAAGTAGCGAGCCAGGTAATATTGCCAGAATTACCGCTGGTAGCATAGAAGTAATCAATGAATATATGTCACTTGTGTTTCCTTCATATCTTTATCCTTTTGTTCCAATTCCGGAAACACTAATGATGGAACAAATATCACCCTGGCAAGCGACTTACTGGAAAAGTCTCCCTTTAGGGTATCGCATCCAATTCAATTATCAGACAGCCGAAGCAGATGTAGTACCATCAGATAACTTTCTTGAACGTTATCATACCATCACTCAATGGTATGATGAGCAATTTTTCGCCTCCTAGCTCATTGGTGTTAGCACCACACCGCACTTCTATGGCTACGATGGGCTGGGCACGGTGCGGCTGCTGACCGATGCCACGGGGCAGCCCACGGGCGACCGCTGGCAATACGATGCCTTTGGCAACCTGTTGCAGACGCAGGGCAGCACGCCCACCACCCACGGTTACACGGGAGAGCGCTGGAACAGCGACCTGGGGCTGTACTATCTGCGCGCACGGTGGTATCATCAAGGCACGGGTCGGTTCTTGACGATGGATACCTACCCTGGATGCAACACAGACCCGTTATCTCTTCACAAATACACCTATGCCCATAACGATCCTGGCAACAAGATTGATCCCAGTGGGCTGATGGCAGAGTCAGCCCTGCAACTGAATGCAGTTGTTCTTCCAACGAAAGTAGTAGTCGAAGCGCTTGGGCTTACTGTTGCATGCATACTATCAATACAGGCAACCTCGTTCATGAAGCAGTCTCAAAAACAGATCGCCGCTTGTCTCAACTGCTTCCTGATGATTCAGAGAATTTGCTCGGATGGCTTTTGAGACCAGTTCATGAACCAGTCTCAAAAATGGTATAATCTTCTCCCGGGATAATCGAAGCAGAGAGGAGAGACGAGACTGTGGCTGACCTGACCGATGAACAGTGGGA
>JAAURD010000154.1 GCA_012034075.1 Chloroflexaceae bacterium
TTTTTTCTGGTGCTCGCACCGATCTATGCCGTAGCCGCTGGCTGGTTGCTCTGGCGGCTCTGCGCTACGGCGGGCAGCCACGCCCCTACGCTTGCTCTGCGCTGCCGTGCTGCTCGGTCTGGTGCTGGTGGGCAACGGCGTGCAGCTTGGCAGCCAGTATGTGTTGTCCCATCAGCCCCATGATGAACGGGCAATAGTGGATTTAACCCTGGCGCGGTTGCAGCCCACAGAGAACGTGCTGGTACAGGTACCGCCTGAGGTGCCGCTGGCAAAGTATTCCGCTCTGGCGCATCGCAGTGTGCCCTGGGATGACGGCGTAGTGAGCGTGCAGTTGCTTGAGGATACGTATGCCAATGGCACACGATATGTGCTGTGGCATGATGGACGGGCATTACCAGAGGTGCCGACGCTGAGGCTAACGCTGGTGGAACAGGCCGGGCGGTATCGGCTCTATCAGTTACAGCAGGTCGCTGGCCTCAGCCGTGCTGCGCTGCTCTGTTCGGCCTGTTTGCTTCCCGATCAATCAGGCGGTACAATATCTGTTTTACACGGTCGTTGCTAGAGGCGACCGATCACCAGAACAAGGTCGATAAGAGCTATGTCGCAGAAGAAGAATCGTCATCCAGGAACGGTAGCCGAAAATCGTCAGGCCCGTCATGACTATCATATTGAAGAGGTGTTTGAGGCTGGCCTAGTGCTCACCGGCAGCGAGATTAAATCGGTGCGGGACGGGCGGGTGAACTTGCGCGGCAGTTTTGCCCGCGTCGTCAATAATGAGGTCATTCTCTACGATTGTCATATTTCACCCTATGAGCAATCAGGTGTCTTTTTCAACCATAATCCCACGCGACCACGGAAGCTGTTATTGCACCGGCGTGAGATTAGCCGGCTAACAGGTTTGGTGCGCCAGAAGGGGCTGACCCTGGTACCGCTGCGGGTGTACTTCAAGGGGCGGCTGGCAAAACTGGAGCTGGGCGTGGCGCGGGGCAAAAAACTGTATGACAAGCGCGAAGATATTGCCAAACGGGAGGCGAGCCGCGACATTGAGCGGGCGATGAAAACGCGTTTTAGTAGCTAGGGGGTGACAAGAAGTCCTCTTGCTATGTTTCTCCTTGCTCATTAGATGATCCATGAACTCGTCTCAAAAACCACCTGATAACATTTTCTGCAGCATCAGAAAGCAGTCGGGACAAGCGGCGATCTGTTTTTGAGACTGCTTCATGAGTGCTAATATGTCAATCTTCTAGGTTCTACCCAACTCGCGTGTGTCCTCATTCTATCGCAACAAGATTTGTGAGACTCGTTTAGATTGGCTGTTACTACGGCGTAACTCCTTCTGGTACACTGAGAACGGTCTCAGATGGGGTAATAGCGCACGCAAGAGTCGCCGGTTTCAACCGGCGGCTTTTGTGTTTTTGTATAAGCGTTTTTATGAGTCATCTTACCTGGAGTATTGTTTGAACATCATTTGACTCGTAGGTATAATTCCTGTACAATAAATAATAATAGAGAAACAGACAGTTTAACCGGGTTGATAGCGATACATCATCAGTGATCCTTATCACCGTTGAAAGGATAGAACATGGCGTTGGAGTGGAGTGGATTCTGCATGGCTCTGGCAACGTTCCTGGGTATCTGGAGTGGGCATGTCGGAGTACGTTGGATTGAAGCCCATAGTGTCCGGATTGTACTGCCGATTGTGCTCTTTATGATCGGAGGGATTGGCTTGAATCTCTATTCGCTCTTTGCGCCCAACCTGGTTCTGGCTGGTGTCAGCAGTATCCTGGGTATTACCTTTATCTGGGATGCGGCCGAGATCTGCCGACAGCAAAAGCGTGTGCGCTTAGGTCATGCACCGGCCAATCCCAACAACCCACGGCATGCCGCGTTTTTGCAGCATGGCAGCGCAACGTGTGACGATTTGCTCGACCGTGAACCAACCGGGCAACCGGTCGTTGTGACCACCGCCGATGCAAACGCCAGAACGTCAAGCGGTGACACAACTGATCATACCTATCGTGAGGTACAGATATGAATACAGAAGGCATTGCTCTGGGCATTTTTACGCTAGCAATGATCGGTTTTGGCTTTTTCTGGGTTATTCGCTTAGAATATCACCTGGGATATCTGTGGTGGCCCTACCCACTGGTACTCGGCATCTTACTGGTGGTGCTATCACTCTTTCTCCCCAATGCAGGCTGGTCGGCATTGTTCGGCATTGCCGGAGCCGTCTTTATGTGGGGATCAACTGAGTTGAAAGAACAGGCCATACGAGCGGAACTGGGCTGGTTCAAATGTAATCCGCAACGCAAACCCGACCCGCCCGGTGTGCAGTGGATTAAACGGATAAAACCGCCTCATATGTAAAGAAACATAATTGGTGAACCAAGATACTATACCCTGGGGTTGCTATTGTTATGGAAGCCTATGATTGCATTGTAATTGGTGGAGGTATTAGTGGGCTGAGTGTTGCCTATGGCCTGCATCGCCGTGGCTGCCAGGTGCTGGTCGTTGAAGCGCAATCTCGTGCTGGTGGCTCCATTCGGAGTGAACGGACAGGTGATGGTTTTGGGCTCGAGAATGGCCCGAATACCGTGGTCAGTAGTGATCCAGCGATGGATGAGCACTTTGCCGAACTGGGGATGAGCGATGAACTCCTGGTAGCCAGTCGCCATGGGGCACGGCGCTATATTCTCGTTGACGGTCAACTGGAACTCATCCCGATGTCACCGCCCACCTTTTTGCGTAGTCGCGTACTATCGCCACTGGCCAAGGTCCGTCTCATGATGGAGCCGCTGATACCGCGGAGCCCGATGGCAGATGAGACCGTGCGTGCGTTTTTTACCCGACGATTGGGGGCTGAACCTGCCCAGAAACTGATCGATCCCTTTGTTTCTGGTGTGTATGCTGGGGATCCGAATGCGTTGTCCGTTCGTTCGACATTTCCCAGTATCTGGGAGGCTGAACAGGGGTATGGCAGTGTGGTGCGCGGGATGATTGCCCTGGCTGGCCGCAAAAGACGGGCGACGAAAGCAGCGTCAACCGCACCCAAGCGCAAACGAAGCCAGATGATCAGCTTTCAAAACGGTCTGGTATCATGGCCGGAAGCAATGGTGCGGGCCATTGGCGAGCAGCATGTCTGGTTAAGCAGTAGCGCTACCGAGCTGAAACCAACTGAGCCAGGCTGGCATATGAGCGTGGTGCGTGAAGGCCAGACGCGGCAGGTACAGGCCAATCGGGTAGTGCTGGCTGTCCCCGCACATACCGCTGCTGATCTCATTATGAGCCTGGATACGGCAACAGCCGATGCACTCAGACGCATTCCGTACCCACCACTGGCAGTGGTGCATCTGGGCTATCGACGAGAGGATGTTGAGCATCCGCTTGATGGTTTTGGTATGCTCTGCCCCTCTGGCGAGCAGCGTGATATTCTAGGAACACTCTGGCCCTCTGCACTCTTTGAAGGACGCACTCCCGAAGGTACGGTGCTCACCACATCGTATATTGGCGGTGCTCGTCGGCCAGAACTGGCACAGCAAGATGAAGAACAGTTGATTGAGACGGCAATCCGTGAGCAGCAGGCCCTGGTAGGGGCACGGGGAGAACCGGTGCTGGCACGTGCGGTGCGCTGGAGCAAGGCTATCCCACAATATGTCGCGGGTCATCATGATATTGTCGCGGCGATGAACCGTCTTGAAGCAATGTGGTCGGGCCTCTATCTCACTGGCAACTATCGTGACGGGGTGAGTGTTGAGAAGTGCTGGCTGAAAGGCCAGGAACTGGCCCAGCGTATTCCAGTCGAATGAGCAGTTCATCAGTAACCTGGATGCGGAGCATAGATCATTCTTATGGATACAGTGTATCAAAAAACAACCCTACGTCGCACTATGCGTCGCCGCCGAGAGAAGCTGGATCGACGTGATACACGCAGTCGGATGATACTTGAGCGAATCACCGGGCTGTCCGAGTATCAGGCAGCCACGGTGATCCATACCTATTTGACCATGGGGTCTGAAGTCGATACCTCACCCCTGTTGGCCGATGCCCTGGAACGGGGCAAACGGGTGGTCGTACCGATTGTCCAGGCCCATACCAATAATATGACACACAGCTGGTTGACCTCGCTAAACCTTGAGGAGCGTGAAGTAGGTCTCCTCGGCACACCACAACCACGCGTGCTGATGAACGCACCCGATGGTGTGTGGAACCTGGTCTTCGTACCACTGCTCGCCTTTGATCGTTGGGGATATCGGCTGGGCTATGGCAAAGGGTTCTACGACCAGTTTCTGCGCCGTTTTCCATGTACAGCGGTTGGTCTGGCCTTTGCCATGCAGGAGGTGCCGACCGTACCGCATGAAGCGCACGATGTGCGTTTAGATTGGGTCGTGACCGAAGAAGAGACGATAGTGACCAGAAGCGCACACGATGCTATGGTTCGTCGTTCATAAGCTCATAGCGTAAAACGCTCTGGCTTTCACCGGTGGGAACAAAGCCAAACCAGCGGTAGATGCGCTGAGCACTGGCATTGTACGATTGGGTGTTGAGCGTAATCAGGTCTGCATGCTGGTAGCGTGCAAAGAGCACAACCTCTGCAAGCAAGCGAACACCAATGCCCAGACCACGCCACACCGGGTTCACCGCCAGGCGAACAAGATGGACTAATCGCCCATTAAAATGGCTGGTAGCATAGGTGTACCCGACGATTTCTTGATCCTGTACGGCCACCAGAAAGAGCGCCCCCTGAGCAATCGCTGGCCCAAGCATCGCGTGGTCTTTGGTCCAGTGCGGTTCAAAGCAAAGGCGATCAAGCGTAATCAGCGCATCAAGATCGCCTGATTCGGCCCTGCGGATGTGCATAAACTGGTTGCCGTAGTCGGGTAAGGTCAGGCTTTTCTTTTCGTAGACTACTACATTGGTATCAAGCACATAACCGTGATCAATGAGGGCTGGCAGCAGCCAGGTATCGGCGACATCATCACCACAATAAAAAATCTGTTTCAGACCAGCGCGTCTGAGTGTGGTATGCAAAAATGGCAGTAACGCATCCAGGCCATCATGAACCTCGACGCCACGAGCCAGGGCTAACCCACGGAGCCAGGTTATCCCATCCAGATGCCAGCCAGATAGGGCAACCCCCCAGAGTTCGCTGCCACTTTCGACCACCACAACCGGCAGCGTTGTTAACAACCCAGGAAGATCACTGCCATGTAACCCATAATACCGTCGCACGCCATCACGCAATAAACGGGCGATCCGCGGTAAATCACTTACAGTGGCAAGCCGTGTGTGGGCTTGCGATACATCTCGGCTTCTTCGGAAAAGATACATACACGTGCTATCTGTGTGAAAGCATGACCTGATTACTGTTTATTGTACATGCATGAGTAACGCTGCATTCCTATCGTATCAGCAGGCGCTCGACTATCTGTATCAGTTTGGTTCGTCACGTCATCAGGCTCATGGTGATCAGCGCGATCCCATGCGAAATCTGGTTGCCACACAGGCGTTACTGGCTGCGCTCGGCAATCCACACCACCAGTTGACCAGTATTCTGGTAGCTGGCACCAAGGGCAAGGGCAGTACCTGTGCGCTGATTGAGTCCATCCTACGGGCAGCCGGCTATCGCACGGGCCTGTGGACATCACCGCATCTCACCAGTTACCGCGAACGAATACAGGTCAATCGCGAATGGATCAGCCAGTCGGCAGTCATCAATGGTGTCACGTTGCTGCAAGAAGTACTGCCCACCGTTGATCCATCTGTCGCTTCTTATAGTACAACGTTTCTGTTGGGTTTGACACTGGCATTGCACCATTTTCTCCATCAGCAGGTTGATTTTGCCATCATTGAGGTGGGCCTGGGTGGACGGTACGATGCGACCAACGTGGTACAGCCCTGCATTTCGGTGATTACCTCGATTAGCTATGATCATATGCCGATCCTGGGAACAACGCTGGAAGCGATTGCCTGGGATAAAGCCGGCATTATCAAGCCAGGTGTCCCGGTTATCACCGTGCCGCAAACGGCCGAAGCTGCAAGCGTGATTGAACAGGTCGCAACCAGCCTGCACGCTTCCTGCTGGATCGCCGCCGAAGAGACGGTGGTTGAATCTGCGACCGGTCAGCACTGGCCGTATCCGGTACCGGCCGTATCCGCATTGGCCGGTGCATTCCAATATGAAAATACGCGCCTGGCACTGGCAACGATAACACAGCTCCAGCATCAGGGCACGATGATTAGCGAACAGGCGATGATACAGGGATTGGCGTGCGTTGCATGGCCAGGCCGTTTTGAAGTAGTGAACGACTCTCCGCGGATTATTCTGGATGGCGCACACAATGGCGATTCAGCTGAAAAATTACGCCTAGCGCTCTATGACTATATGCATGTTGAGCGATTACTCTTGATCCTGGGTGTATCGCACGGGAAAGATCTTGAGCGCATTCTAGCGGCACTGGTGCCCTCTGCCACATGGGTCATTTTGACGGCTGCGAATCACCCCAGAGCCTACAACAACCTGTCTGAACTGGCGGCACGCGCTCAGCCCTATCTCAAGGGCGAGCTGATGCTTACCGCCACCGTAGCACAGGCGCTTAAGCAGGCACAGCAAATTGCCAGACCCGATGATCTTATCTGTCTCACCGGCTCACTTTTTGTGGTGGGCCAGGCACGGGTCGCACTTGGGTTGGCAATAGCCGACTGAATGTCTTTATGCTGGTAATTGATTTATGCCATCTTGCCTGATGCATTCTACTGCATACGCTCAAGGCGCAGCTCAATAAAATCGGTATTCAGTAGACCGATCTGTTTATAACTAATCGTCCCATCGGTGTTGATAAAAAACGAAACGGGCAGGCCAGTGACGCCATAACGGGTACTGATATCACCAGACGGATTAGCAATTAACGGGATGCTCAAGTTATGCTCAGTGGCAAACGACTCAATGACGTCGGCTTCTTCATGAAAGTTCACTGCCAAAACGGTCAGCCCATCTGCCGCATGGGTCGTTGCGGCTTGCTGAATATCGGGCATCTCATGCGTGCAAGGCGGGCACCAGGAGGCCCAGAAATTCAGTAAGACTTTTTGCCCCTGGAAATCACTGAGACGATGCTGACTGCCATCAGCCAACGTATAGCGAAAATCAGGCGCACGATCTCCTACCTCAAGGAGATTCGTATCGGTCGTATCGAGCATGGCACTTTCCACCGCAATGGTGGCACCTGGATGCGAGCCTGCCGGTGGGGTACTGGCAGACGATGCCCCACAGGCACTGATAGTGCCAATGATAAGGGTGATGCAGCAGAAGATGCCCAGACGCTGTTGCAGGCTCATTCTTTCCTCAATAGTGGATAACAACAGTCGTACCGATGTCGGCCCATTCGTACAACCATTGCGCGTCATCCATACGTAAGTTAATACAACCATGGGACATACGCGTACCTGTCCCAAAGACATTATGCCAGTATGTGCCGTGAAGCGCAACCCCCCCGACAACATACATCACCCAGGGTACATTGGGGACATACCAGCTTTCTCCACCGGCAGAGCCAGCCATCGTCTGAGAGGGCAGCTTTTCGTAAATCGCGTAGGTGCCAGTAGGCGTGTTGAACCCATCGCGTCCTGTAGCAACCGGTGCATAGTAGACCGGGAGATCAGCTTCGTAGGCCGTGAGCCACTGGGTGGAGAGATTCACTTCAACACGACGTGACCACAGTCCTGGGGTCCAGTTGGCCGCACCAACCATCTGTATCACTGGCGAGGTATCGATACCTCGCAGTTGCGTCACCTGGCGGCCCAAGTCACCAAGCCGAATTTCATAGAGCGTTTCGGCAGGTTGATCATGTTCATACTGGAACCGTGCCCGTTCAAAGTATTGTACCATATGCCCATGCTCTTGCATCGGTTCGGTAATGGGATAACCAAACACCGCCAGACCACCGTGACGTTCCCAATAACGCAAGAAGACACCGTTCAGCGTATGCATCGTTTCGGCAAAATAGCGCGAGCCATCCTGTGGGTCACCCACTGGCTCAATCCAATAGTCCATCGTCACATCATGACCCAGTAACCCAAGCTCAACCTGTCCGCTCTGCGGATTGAACTCAAAACGGACACGCTCAAAGTACTGAACAATGCGCCCGTTTTCAATAAATTCTTCGGTCAGGGGATAGCCAAAGATCAGCAACTGACCGTTAGCACGCCAGAAGTCGAGAAACCCTGATCGATTACTGAGATGATGACCAGTGACGGGAAAGTAGACCGTCGGAACGTAAGGCAGCTCAATCGGATCGATGTTGGATGATTGACGCAACCCCTGAATGAACCCTGCATGGGCCATACGAGTGGTTATGATGCGGGTAGTCGCCTGAACGGGCGTCAGTGGAACCGCAAAATCGGCCGGTGGTGGTTGGGTTGAAGCCATGCCAGTCGATGCCACCAACACCAGAATCGCTGTCAATGCCAGACTAAAACCAATGATAAACCGTCGTGAGAGGCTTATGCTCATACAACCTCATTTCTTCGATCAAATCGGGTGAACGCTCAATCAGGAACAGGTTCCTGCACACCAGTATATCATGTACACGAGGCCGAACCAGTATCGTGGGCCATATAAGTTTACAATTTGATGACAGGATAACGTTGATACGGTCACCATTGTATCAGCGTTATCTGGCTGATCATCTGCTCCGCGCTTGCTACCGGGCAGTGATCAGCGGACGTATCTTTTCCAGCGTAGCGCTGCCAATACCAGACACATTTTCCAGATCATCAACCGATGAAAATGGACCAAAATTTGTGCGATAATCTATAATGCGTTGTGCGGTTGCCTGACCAATATTGGGCAGGTCTTCCAATTCGGTCGCGCTGGCGGTGTTAATATTGAGCAAAGCGCCCGTTGGTTGGGCTGGTTGACCCGTGTTCTGTTGAGACTGACCTGGAACAACACCTGAAGGACTGGAAAGCAGAACTGGTGTACGTATGTCATCTACAAAGGGTATGTCGATATGTTGTTCATCATAAATCCGTGCCGACAGATTGATATTGTCTCTATCTGCATCGGAGGTAAAGCCACCAGCGGCCCTGACAACATCTTTAATCCGGGCATCATGGGGCATTTCGTATACTTCGGGATGTTGGACTGCGCCAGTAATATAGACCACCACCGGTGGCGGTGTGGGTGTGGGTGGTTCGGTTGCAGTTGGCTCTGGCGTCAAGATGAGTCGCCAATCCTGGATGTCTGCTTCGCCAAGATTGGGTAATGGATCGACAGGAGCTGACTCTGTGGATGGTTCTACAAACAGGTTTGCGAGAAAGAAACCAAGCATCAGCATACTGATTGCACCAACCAGTAAGAGCATGACATACAACCATACTGATACACGTCTGAGTGATTCTGGTGATGGGATTTCAGATGACATAAACTGGCCTCACGCATACGTCTCACACAACCAGATTGCGGGTGGGTAGAAGAGTTGGAGATCATCACAACCAGATAGCAATAGTCCATGGGCTGATCATCCGTTGACGCTCCTGTGAACAACCGAAGGGTAAGATCACATGGCCCCTGAAGGGAGCAATCGACCCGTATCATTTCTTTCCGCAGTGATTATAGCATAGCTTGTACGTAGGAGACCGAACAAACGAGGAGAACCAGGTTCAAGGATTTCGGGTTGAGTCAATATGGTAGTATGGAACGGCAAGGTACAGGGTGAAAGCGTTGAAATGTTGGGGCGTTGAAGCCTTGAAGCGAACTTCGTCTTCGGTCTAGTTTGTACAGGAGCAGCGTGCTGCATCCCTATAAACTAGCTAGATGACGTATATGTAGATTTCATCCGCATGCACCAGTTGCAAGCCGGCGCTCCGCGTCCTATCAAAGCGCATACCAGTGATCACCTGAATTTGGTCTGATAGTGTGGCAAGGAGTGCTATACTAGAGAGTGGATGGTATACTATCGTGAGGCATATGTTCCTGTTTAAAATAGGCCGTAAGATGACGTGGTGAAGGGGTCCAGCACATGCTCGCCGAACGAATGAGCATTCTTGCTCCGTTTGCACCCACACCGGTTGTACGTGCTATCTACGGACAAACAATCCAAGTATTGCATGTGCATGCTGAAACACTTCCGGCGGCAGTGCTGTTTGCCGATATTAGTGGTTTCACTGGGCTGGCCGAGATGCTGGCGATACGCAGTGCCCATGGGAGTGAAGAATTGACCGCACTGCTCAATCTGTACTTTACCAGCATGACCACTCAGTTGGAGAGCTTTGGCGGCCAGGTCGTGAAGTTTGGTGGAGATGCCATTACGGCTATCTTCCCTGCACATGAATCGTCTACCGACATGGATGACCACGCGCAGTCCCTGGTTCCCTCCCCCCTCTCCCCTTGTGGGAGAGGGGCCGGGGGTGAGGGGTTCCGAGGGCCGGGTGGGAGGGTGCCGAAGC
>JAAURD010000155.1 GCA_012034075.1 Chloroflexaceae bacterium
GGTGAGGGCTTCGGCGGGGTCGGGGTGAGGGCCTTCGCGGGGTCGGGGGTGAGAGGTTGTGGCTCATCAGCGGGGTCATCTGGTTCAGGCAGAATTGCGAGCAATGCCGCGATGTCAGCCTCGGCGGCGGCGGTATCGTCATCATCGCTCGCTGTCTTGAAATGCCCTGCCACTGGTGACTGCTCAACTGCTGGGGTGGGGCGCTGTGTTGGCACGTCATCCCAGGTTTCGGCTTGCTCTTCGGGTCTGCTTACCGCCAGAATATCGAATGCATCGCGCTCATCCTCGTCCTGAAACGGTGGCTGGCTGGGCACGGCTGCTTCAGCGGTTACGGTCGGTGCAGTTGAGATCCCCAGTAGGATCGACAGCCAGTCAATATCGATCGGTGCCGTCTGATAGAGCCAGCCATGCTGTCTCTGTTGATCCAGGGCGATATCATAGGCCAGCGGCAAGATTCGTTCGATGTGCTCGTAGGTCCAATCGGCCAGGCCATTGCCGCCAGGTTGGGCATCGATAAAATAGAGTCGCCCTACCTCCGGATCATAAGCCGGCACCATATCGGTGAAGGTACAGAGCACCTGTAATGGCAAAGCTACGACGATGGACCAACCCATCAGCTGACCGTTGTCCGCAAGCGGTATGGGCAGATCAATCCAGAAGGCCGGGGCGGTCCAGCCAGTGGCAAGAACGGGGATCAGGACTGGTTCAAAGCGCTCCTGGGGTCCTTGAAACTCGCGATAGCCATAGACTTCTTCTTCAATCAAGACGCGACCAGCGCCAATCGTGTGTCCCCGTATCAATTGTTGATCCCGCTCAGCACGGAGATGCACAACACACTGGCGTAAGGGAAAGGTCAAACGTTCGGATTCATCTGGCAGCAGAGTCAGGGTACCGCTTTCATCGTCACGATCAATCACGCGATAGCCGCCCAGACCAACCGGCAGCGATGCGCCGGGAAATCCCCAGCGATCAAAGCCGGATGGATCGATAGAAGTGAGAAGCATGCCCCATTCGTCACGCAAAATAACCCTGGGCCGCCAGCACTGCGCAGACCGAAATGCGCGTAAGGGTCACCAGCAGCAGCAGTAGGCTGCCATGCCGCATCATTATCGGGAAAGCGCAAGAGCTGCTGATGGCGTTCGAGCCGCTCGATCATCTCGCCGGCTTGCCAGGCCACCACTTCGGCAGCAGCCAGTGGTCGCTCGGTTGCGGCACAGAGAATATGCTGGGCGGCAATATAGGCATTGGTCGATGGGATGACCCAGGCCAGGGACTGTTCCTGTAAGATGATCTCGGGCATACGTGCAATGGTGCGTTCAATGGGTTGCTGCCCAAACAGGACCAGGGTGAGCAAGGTACCACTGATCAACGATTGGCGCAGGGCTACCGGGTTTGCGGGGTAGCTGGTAAACAGATGCACCTGGGTTGTCATCGGAATCGTCCCAATACTGATCATATTGGTATCGCCACCCATCAAGGAACGCAGAATAGGAACTTCGAGTGGCGTACAGGTAATATGAACATGATAGCTCTCACGCATACATGCCTGCGCAATCAGGGCCGCTTCGCGCAAGCGTTGATGGTCCGATTGCCAGATCGCCAGCACGCCGGCCGGGGCAGGGGTATCATCAACCGGCAGTACCCGCCAGGTCTCGCCGCTGATACGTTGCAAGGCGGTGCTAGCGTCCTGAACATTGGCGAGGGTTGCCGCAAGCAGCGGCGGTGGTTCATGGCGTGCCAGACGAATGCAGCGCATGAGCAAGCCGGCCAGATGAGTGGCAGCGATACCGTAGTAGGTCTCAATATCGGCAATGGCGAGCATGCGCAGTCTGGACCAGAAGGGTTGCCAGGCGCGGTCGTGATGACGGAGCAGTCGCTCATGCAAGGTGTCAGGGGTTACCAGGAGAATCTGGGCCAGGGTAGTTGCACGTGGGAGCGCCTGGCCGTGAGCGCCGACATGGGCAACCCGAAGGGGCATCCCCATATCGCGATTGAGTGTCTCGATTTCGGCAAGAGGATCGCGGCCAGCGCATCATTGGGCACGACGATCAGACCAGTGGATGAGGGGTCGGTCAGCAGCAGTTCCATCAGCAAGAGTTGCAAGGTCTGCCGCGTGGCATTGCTGTCACCCATCAGGGCAAACGGCTCACTGCGCCGCAATGAAGAGAGCGCCAGGGACTGGTGCGGCCGAAACGGCGTTCCATTGAGCTTGATCCACGCCTGGGCGAGATGTGGCCCGATAGGCAGATGACTTATTCGCGAACCCGACCGTGCATGAAAAGGCTGGACAAACAGCAGGGGCTGCGATGCACCGCGTTCCCGCGACTGGGCCAGGTGATGAACAATCTCGATAGGCAATACTTTTGGCATATGCAAACTGGTTTCGGGCTATGCGCGAATCTGACGCTGATTGACTGATTGACTGATAGCCAGTGGACTTATTGTAGCATATGCTCTTACCATACAATACAACGTTCCGGACCCCAATTTGCATTCGATTCGTGCGCGGAACGGGCTTGCTGCCTCTTTGCCAACAACCTTGGAACGGCGATCGGGGTGATGCAACCTTGTGAGGCAAGTCAACGTCATAAGGGTGTATGTGAAAGTTCGCTGTGAGAACCGGTGCATGATGCAGTACAATCTTCTTACCCAATCGATGCAGCCGTTCGTCGCACTTCCGGGTCATCGGTTCTCTCGCGTCACATACGTATCTTGCAAGGCAAGCCAACATCATACCAGTGTATGTGAGCGTTCACCGTGAGAACAGGTCTATGACGCAGCACAATCTTCTTGCCCGATCCATGCAGCCGTTCGTCGCACTTCCGGGTCACCTGTTCTCTGGCGCTACATACCCACTTCGGGCACTGGCGATGCTGACCAGAAAACCCTACCTCTGGCAATATCTGATCATTCCGCTGTTGATCAACGCCATCGTCGGTCTGGCGCTGTATGCGGGCTTGCTGTTCACTGGATTGCATGCCATTGATAGAGCCATGGCTGGTCTGCCCGAATGGTCTCTTGTTATCAAGGCCGTGCTTATGGCCCTGCTGATTGTGGGGTTGTTTATTCTTACTGGCTTTATCGTTCTGAGTCTGGGCACGCTCCTGGGCGCACCCTGGTACATCAAACTCTCGGAGCACCTGGAACAATTGCGCAGCAACGACCCGTTACCAGTCGAGCCGCTGCATCTGAAAACGATGCTGTACGATTTCTGGATTACGCTGAGTTTCGAGCTGCATAAACTTTTGCTCCTCGTCTTTCTCGGTATTCCAGCGTTTCTGCTCAACTTTATCCCAGTGGTTGGCCCGTTTATCGGGTTTGTGGCCGGTCTGGCGTTGGGCTGTTTGATTGTCTGTCTTGATTTCTTCGATCCACCGCTTTCGCGCCGGCGCGTTGGTTTTCGCACACGTCTCAGTGTGATTCGCCGTTCGTCACCCGCCAGTCTAGGGTTTGGGCTGGTAAGCCTGGGGCTGGTGAGCATTCCCCTGCTCAATCTGATAGCTATTCCTATCTGTATTGCTGCCGGCACGCTCTTTTTTGTCGATTATATCCGACCGTTGATGCCGGATGTCAAGCGTTAGACGGCGTACCCACTCAATCTGGCTGTGCCCGGTGCTGTTCATACCAAATTCGGGTCATCACTGGTATGCGCTTTGATAGCACTTCGTGCGCCTGCTTTGGAGGGGCATAGCGTGCTGCGCCACCCTACAAAGCAGACTGGGCGTCGTACCTACGTCTGATGCGTGCGTGCGGTCGTCCCGACCGCCCTGCGGCTGCAAGCCGCACCTACGTATTATATCGATGAACGCCATTTGCGTATCATATCCATCGTATGCTGCACGCGTTGGCCCCGTTCGGTGACAGACCGCCTGGCGATAGCAAGGCTATGCCTATGAACCAACCAGGTCTTTAATCACTGGCTCAAACGCCTTGAGAAATGCCTCTTGATTCCGACCAACATTATGCACATAGATTGCATCAAAGCCCAGGTCCAGAAAGGTTTTGAGCTGATCACGATGTTCTTCCAGGTCTGAGGATATCAAAACCCGGCCCTGAAAATGCTCTGGACGTACCAGACGAGCCATTGCTGCAAAATCTTCGGGTGAACGAATATCCTGTTTGGGGAAGTTCATACCGCCGTTAGGCCATTCAGTCAACGCCGATTCCAGTGCTTCTTCCGTCGTTTCGGCCCATGAGAGATGGATTTGCAGCATACGGCGCAGGCTGGCAGGGTCGCGACCGGCTTCGCGGGCACCCGTATCAAAATTCGCTAAAATGCCCTTGAGCTTGTCGATGCTGGCCCCAGGGGTAATCAAACCATCACAGGTGCGCCCAGTAAACCTGACGGTCTGTGGGCCCGTAGCCGCAATATAGATTGGCGGTGGGGTGTCGGGCAAGGTAGAGAGCCGCACACTCTCCATGGTGAAATAACGACCCCGGTAGCGGGTTTTTTTGCCGCTCAAGAGCTTCTGGATTATCTCGACGCTCTCGATCAGCATCTCCATGCGCACAACCGGCTCAGGCCAGACACCGCCGACCACATGCTCATTCAGCGCCTCACCGCTGCCCAGACCGAGCCAGAAGCGACCAGGAAACATCGCCTCCAGCGTTGCAGCGGCCTGGGCCACAACCGCAGGATGATAGCGAAAGCTGGGACAGGTTACCCCCGGTCCAAAGTGATGGCTGGTTTGTGTACCCAATGCGCCCATCCAGGCATAGACAAACGCACTGTGTCCCTGTTGGGGCACCCAGGGCTGAAAGTGATCGGCGGCCATCACACCTCGGAAGCCATAGGTTTCGGCCAGTTGACAATAGTGTAACAACTCGGTTGGATGGAACTGCTCAAGCGCTGCGGCGTAGCCAATGGTCGCCATATTTCCTCCTTGTCATATAGACGTTTACATTTTCCATGGTATCGACATCCATAGCGAGCGTTGGCGAGGTGTACACCCGTGTGGTCAATCCCAGTTGGCGGGCCATCGCCAGATAGCGCTCGAAGCTCGCCTCACCAAAGAGAAAGGGCATCGGCGTCGGCAGTGTGAGGCCCAGCGCATTGGTTCCTTGATTGTGCTGATCGGGCACAATGACCATACTGCCGGGGCGTATATCCTCTTGCAATGCGCGTACCAGATCCAACACATCCTGATGCGTCATCAATGGCACATCGGCCGGGATCACCAGCAGACGACTAGCACTGGCGTTAAACGTGGCAGCATCACGCGCGATAGACAGTGCCGTATTGAGATCACCACTGGTATCATAAAGAGTACGTGCGCCCAGAGCGGTGGCGGTTTCCAGCACCAGCGTATCATTGCTCACCACCCAGACGGCATGAATCAGGCTGCGGGCCGGCGCCATCAGCGTGGCGAGCACGTGCTGAAACATCTCCATCGCCAGTTCGCGCCGCTTGACCGGTGACAATGCGCCCATCAGACGGCTCTTGGCTGAAGCCAGTTTTTTCATGGGGACAATCACATGGACTGGTTTGATATCTTCCATGCTACCACTGCCCGTGCCAGGTCTGCCTTTTCGACAGCGCCCCGCATAATCGTATTCGTCACTACAACCGTCAAGCCCAGAGCCTCAATCGCCGGCTTCAGGTGGGCATCAACCGTATCAATCAAAAAGACATCCAGAATATCGGCAAAGGCTTGCGCTACACCGAGCGCCGAAGCCTCCATGCCCATCGCTTGCATCAGCGCGACCGCCGGCCCCTTCACCGCCGCGCCACCAATGATCGGGCTGATGCCCACCACCGGAGCGGCTGTTTCGAGCAAGGCCGAACGGATACCCGGCACCGCCAGGATCGGGCCAATGCTCACCACCGGGTTGCTCGGGGCCAGCACCACCAGCTGCGCTTGATAGATTGCCTCAAGTACGCCCGGCGCTGGTCTTGCCGCTGCCACATCGACCATGCGTACACCCAGGACCTGATCACGACAACGGCGCTCCACCAGATAGTTTTCAAAGTGGATGTCACCAGCCGGTGTGACGATCAGAGTTGGGACAGGATCATTGCTCATAGGCAGAATCTCGACCGCCACGCCCAACGCCTGCCGAAACTGACGCGTCACCTGGCTTAAGGTCTGGCCGGCCCGCAGTAACGCAGTGCGCCGAATATGCAGGGCCAGGTCGCGGTCACCGAGCTGAAACCAGGTCGGCCCACCGAGACGCCCCAGCCATTCCAGGCAGGCAAAGCTATCGCCATCGAGGCCCCAGCCCTGCTGCGGATTGATCAACCCGGCCAGCGTGCAGGTCACAATATCCAGATCAGGCGAGATATGCAGATCATGCAACACAAAATCATCACCGGTATTGACAATCGCGGTGATGCTTGCGGGTGGCACAACCTGTACCAGGCCTTCTAAAAACCGCGCGGCCCCGACGCCGCCGGCGAGTGTGACGATATCCATACCGGGTTGTTAGCGCAGACAGTAGATCATCATAGTATACCACTCATTCGACTAAATATAGTATACCACTAATTCGGCCAAATCATGACGTGCGCGTGGCACTGGTCGTTCAATCGCGTAGCCAATGGTGATGAGCGCCTGCGGTTGCAACTGCGGGTCGAGCGATAGCACCGTACAGACAACATCGGGGCAAAAGAGTGGCGCACACATCCAGCCACTATCAAGCCCCATGGCCCGCGCCATCAAGAGCATATTCTGAATGGCGCTGCCAATGCTCTGGATCGCCATCGTCATCTCGGCGCTCTGTCGCTGTGGGTCAGGGTAACGGTCGATCGCTGCCGGGTCTAGGCAGGGGATGATGAGCACGGGGGATTCGAGCAGGCGTTGGCGTGAACGGGCCAGACGATGGTTGATGATCGGCTCATCCTGACCATCACGGGCCAGCTCTTCGCGCCAGCGGGCGGCCATGGCATCGGCCAGCGCCACCGCCTGCGGGTGAGGGGTAGCGCCATTGACGATGACCACAAAGCGCCATGGCTGGGCATTATGCGGCGATGGCGCCCACCGCGCCGCTTCCAGCAGGCGCTCTATCTGCGCTGGTGCCACGGGCTGCCGCTGATAGACCCGCACTGAGCGGCGGTCCTGGATCAAATCGAGCAGATGGGCATCGTCATAGACAGGTGTTGGCATACCGCTCGCTTTCTGCTGCGGCCGCAGCAGATTGCTCGGGACAGCGTTCGGCCACGGCAAACTGATATGCGCGGGCGATAACACGCAGGGTCTCAACTTCGGCCTGGCTTAACTGTTCTGGCAACACCAGCTGGACTCGGGCATACAGATTGCCGCGTTGTTCGTGCTGGTCCGGATCGGGCAACCCCTGACCACTGAGACGAAAGGTCGTGCCGGCCTGCGTCTGCGGTGGAATGGCGAGCAAGACGCTGCCATTGAGCGTTGCGAGACGCACGCTTCCACCAAGAATGGCCGTATATACATCAACTGGCACATCCGTGAACAGGTGCAAACCATCAACCTGAAAGTGCGGGTGCGGCGCCACCTGAATCAACAGAAAAAGATCGCCCATTTCAGTGCCGTGTTCAGACGGGTAGCCCTGACCGGCCAGCCGCACGCGTGAGCCATGGCGTACTCCCGGTGGAATATGGACATCAATCCGCTGATCCTGAAACTCGATCATACGATGGGTGCCAATTGGAGCACTTCAGTCAGGTTGATTTTCGACCAGCACCTCGCTATCACGCCGCCAATTGGCTGTAACGCCATGACGTGCTTGCACCGGCTCTTGCCCCGACCAACCTGGCCGTTCGGCGGATGTCGTCGTGGATGCCGCTGAAACACGCTGATAATGCCGCCACAGCACATCATACTGCTGCCGTCTGCGCGGATCACTCAGCACCTGATAGGCTTCATTGATAGACTGAAACCGCTTGAACATACCTCGATTGTCAGGCGCTACATCCGGATGATACTGGCGCACCAACTTGCGATATGCCTGCTTTATCGTCTGTTCATCCGCATCTGGATGGATTGCTAACTGTGCATAATAATCTTTCCATGTTGCCATAAGCATCATCCTGAGTTTCGTACAAGAGACTGTTTTGGTGTTCTGTGCTACCATCATCGTAGCATCAGGGCGGCCCTCAGCCGCAGACAATCAGCAATAGGGCTGAGGGCCGGTGTTGTCGTTTTGTTTTCGCTTTTTCAATACCATAGAGTTTGAATGACCTGTTTTTTCGTTATCCTATCTCGGTTATTGTGTATCGTGCCCGCTTCGCGGCGGTGTTGTGCCGCCGCAAACCATTCATTGCTTTGCTATGGATATGTTATGCCTGAGCCTGCACCGGAATGCGACGCGGCTTAATGACATCGGATTTGGGCAAGCGCAGTGCCAGGATGCCATGCTCGTAGTGCGCCTCAATGCCCTCGGCGTTTAATGGCACGGGGAAACGGAGCGACCGCTCGTAGCAACCCCAGGCCCGCTCACGCAGATGGTAGCGCGTGCCCTCTGCATGCTCCTGTGATGGGCAGTTGGCCTTGATGCTGAGCACCTGATCGTTCAGGTTGATATCGATATCGGCCGGATTGACGCCCGGCATCACAGCCTGGACCGTATAGCTTTCATCCTGCTCAAACACATCGATCGCAATATCCAAAACATTCGTGGTAGGGCGCTGGCGGGTTCGCTGAGCAGTCTGGCTCATCAAGTTATTCAGCGTCATCATATCCTGCAACGGTTCCCACATGGTGACTTTCATCATGCTATTCCTCCTCGTTCTATCTGCTGGCTTGCGCCAATTCGGTATTGATTTTTGTTCCTGTTTCTATCATACGGTAACACTATCAGATGAACATCAGAGCAGCATAAGAGGAGTGTTAACGCTTGATGTCAGATCGAGCAATGGCTTATACCGTCCGTCACGAGTTACGGATTGCGTCCATTGCTCGATCTCTTTATCGCCTATCGCTGATAACCGCTCTTGTCACCCCTGATCGCTCCTGATGACAACCGCCAGCGCACACCCTATGTATGCCACCACACGATCAGCAAAACGTCGTCTGCCCACACAATTGCTCCAAATTGGTCCAAAATTGCCCAAAATCCAAAAACCGGGAAATATTCCCCTTGACACGCGTTTATCCCATCCCAATGCCATTGTTCGGTAGGTTTCAACGTTTGTTGTGTGCTTTGTCGATATGCTATACTGGAGTCAAGTCATTTCTTGTGCCAATGTGTGATAGGTGTGGATAGCCCATCCCCCTATCAAGGCACCAGTGGAACAGAACCTATACAATGGAGGAATGAAACCAACTATGAACGCATCCGTTAGCACACCTGCTGCCATGGCGCCCGATATGGGTAGCTTGAGCGAGCAGTACCATCATGTCATCGAGGCCATGGCCCAGGGCCTCAAGCTTGAGGCGATTGCGCACCAGCTGCAGGTCTCGCTGGAGACGCTGTATCGGTGGCTGGGCGAGCCACTCTTTCGGAGCATGCTCCAACAGCGAACGTTCTATCAGCAGGAGCAGGCCCAGCTCAAAATGGCCGAAGAATCGTCCAATGTAGTAGACCGCTTGATTGCCCAGACCGAATCGGCCAATGTGAGCATTCAGCTTCGCGCCATCAACATGTTTTTGCGCCTGGTCAAGGCAAACCGAAGCGCATCAAGCACGTCGCGCACGGCAAAGAGCAAAACGCCGGCGGCAGCGGATGATCGCCGCCCGCCCAAACCGGATGCGCCTGATGCCAGCGCAACCGCCAACCCGCCCGCACCGAGCGTCGCAGCTGCCAGCGACTCGCCCGACCCGTCCTCTGAGCATGGCCCCGGCATGCCCGCGTCATCGGTCGAGACGCCCACTCATGATCCGCTGGTGCCGGCAGATACCGTCGCGGACAGCAGCCCTGCTGCTACCGGCAACGCAACCGCAGCCTCGTCGGCCAGCACCGACGCTGCGGCGCAGACCGATGATCCATTGACGCTGGCGGATGAGTTGCCCACCGCGGACGACCGTGCGCCCAATCGCACAGCAGCGCCTGGCGCACGGGTCGGGCCAGCACCAGAACGGCACCCCAGCAACCGCCGCGAACGACGCAAGCAGCAGAAACGGCAGCAGAAACGCAACGCGCGGCGCTAATCGAGCAACCAGCTCGCGGTTGATTGTCCATTACCGCGTAGGCGCGGCTTGTAGCCGCGCTCATCGTCCATGCCAAACAGGATATGGGGCGTTCCGCCGCGCTCATCGTCCACCGTGTACACGAAGATGGAGCAAGACCGTATGTAAACGATAACAACACACCAACAACCGAAGACGCAATGACGCATGCCATTCATTCACGGCCCTGCTGTCACTTACCTGCTTTGTAGGGGAGAGTAACCGCTCTCAAGGGTAGGTTTTTTGGTTTAGACATGGCTCATACCAAATTCGGGTGGGCGCAGCACGCAGACGCTCCTACAGATCGCACTTGGAGCGCCTGATTTGTAGGGGCGCAGCGCGCTGCGCCCC
>JAAURD010000156.1 GCA_012034075.1 Chloroflexaceae bacterium
ATACCATGGAGGCGTATGCCGACGCCAAGCGCCAGATTTACCTGCACCAGTCGGAACGTGGGGTGCTGGTGCTCCCATTGGCGCTGGGTTCTGCTGAGCAGTGGTTTGGCGTGCGCGGTGCCGGGCAACGCTTGACGTTTAGCCTCCAGGCAGACGATGCGGCCGATGCCTGGGTCGACCATGCGGGCATGATCTTCCTGAACGGCGAACCAGTGCTCGATCAACGCGATATCTGTGTGCCTGGGGCGCACAATCTGGCCAATGTGCTGGTTGCCATGCTCCTGACCCACCGCTTCGGTATCCCCATAGATTGTATTCAACGGGCAGTGCGTGAGTTTAGCGGGGTGGAGCACCGTTTGGAACCGGTGCGTACCCTGCATCAGGTCTGTTATGTCAATGATACCACCGCAACCAACCCGGCGGCGGCTCAAGCAGCCCTGCTGAGTCAAACACGACCGGTCGTATTGATTGCCGGCGGCTCGGATAAGGGCCTTGCTCTTGAAGAACTGGCGCAGGGTATTGTCCAACGGGTGCGCGTGCTGGTTTTGCTTGCTGGCAGCGCCACAGCGAGCTTGCACGCAGCCGTGCAACATGCGTTGATACAGCAATCGGAAAAGAGTGACATGCCAACGGATTTGACCATCCTGGGGCCTTTCAGTGACTTTGAACTGGCGGTGCAAGCTGCCCAGCACGCGGCGGTGCCAGGCGATGTCGTGCTGCTTTCGCCGGGGTGTGCCAGTTTTGGCATGTTTCACAACGAGTTCCATCGCGGTGAGGAATTTCGACGGATTGTCTGCCAGGTATTGTCTTCTGACGGAATAGCTGACCGTGGGCAGACCGATGGGAGCCGGTTATGATTGCACGTCTGCCGGGCAATTATCTCCTGGATGAGCCAGATGATGAATCTGAGCGTTTTGGCGGGCAGCCCCAGGTGGTACGTTTTCGCCTGCCCACCAGCCGGGTAATAGCAACCTGGATCCTGCTGGGCATCAATATTGCGATGTTTCTGCTCAGTGTGGGCTTGAGTCTGCTCTGGTTCGGTGATTTTGGGCCACATCCGGCTGTGCTTTTCATGCTCGGCTGGAAATCGAACTTGCTGATTATGTCCGGAGAATATTGGCGCTTGCTGACCTCGATGTTTCTGCATGGGAACCTGATGCATATTGCTTTTAATGGGTATGCACTGTTTATTCTGGGCACTGAAAATGAACGCATCTATGGCACCCTGCGCTTCCTGGTGATCTATTTTCTGGCGGGTTTTTCTGGCAGTATTGCCTCGTATGGCCTGTCATCGGCGCCATCGGTTGGTGCAAGTGGCGCTATTTTTGGGCTGATCGGCTCACTCGGTATCTTCTTTTACCAGAGTCGTGGTATTCTGGGAGATATCGGACGCAATCAGCTGCAGGGCATTATTGTTGTTGCCGTAATCAATATTGTGTTTGGGTTTACGATAGGTGGCGGGATTATTGATAACTATGCCCACCTGGGCGGACTGGCAGGTGGCACCCTGGCTGGCTGGCTGCTGGTGCCACGGTATGGCGTAGAACGGGTGGGCTTTACGCCCAGGCTGGTACGCCGTTATGCGCCATGGGGCTGGTATGGTATTGCCGCTCTGGTCGTGCTCTTAATCGGGCTGACCTGGCTGATCACTCGTCACTATCAATCGCTTCCTTTCGTTCCACTGTCTTGATGTTTGGTAGAGTACGGAGCAGTATGCAACATGCTAGGATTAACCAACGGAAAAACACCTGCACCGCATGCCCCAGATTATGTGTTGCTAGCAACCGTCGGCACACTGGTGGCCCTGGGCCTGGTCATGGTCTACAGCGCCAGCTTTGTGGAAGGGTTGATGCTGCACGATTCGCAGTTTTATTATCTGTTGCGCCAACTGACCGGCGCGACGATTGGTGTGGTTTGTTTGCTCGTGATCCAGCGGCTGGATTATCACATCTGGCGGCGTTTTTCGGTGCATTTGATGGCAGTAGCCCTGGTGCTCCTGGTGCTCGTGCTGGTCTTGCCCGAAACCATGACCATGGTCAATGGTTCGCGCTCATGGATACGGTTTGGCGGTGGTCTGTTCAGTGTACAGCCGTCAGAGATTGTCAAACTGGCGATTATTATCTACTTTGCCGACTGGCTGTCACGCCGTGGCAGCAAATTGAGCAATGTAACCTATGGGCTGATTCCCTTTGCGGTGATGCTGGGCCTGGTGTGTGGTCTGATCATGCTTGAGCCAGATCTGGGTACCACCTTTATTGTGCTGGTCATTGCCAGTGCCATCTATTTTGCGGCTGGCGCCAATCTCTTGCACCTGCTGGGTGCTGGAGCGCTGGGGGTTGGTGCGTGCTGGGCCTTGCTCAATGTGTTTCAATACCAGAATGGTCGTATCGCAGCTTTTGTTGATCCGTGGAAATACTATAACAGTTATGGCTACCAACCGGTGCATGCGCTGTATGCGCTGGGCAGTGGTGGCCCTCTGGGAGAAGGTCTGGGCCAGGCACGCCAGAAGTTTCAATGGTTGCCCCAGGCACACACCGATACGATTTTTGCCATTGTTGGTGAAGAACTCGGTTTGATCGGAACGATCCTGGTGCTGGCGGCTTTTGGGTTTATTGCCTATCGCGGCTATCGCATTGCCTGCCGCCTGAATGACCCGTTTGCTTCCCTAGTCGCAGTTGGCATTACATCCTGGTTGGTCTGGCAAGCGTTTACCAATATTGCCGTCACAACATCCATGGTGCCCTTTACCGGCATTACCCTGCCGTTTCTGTCCTATGGCAGTTCATCGCTCATTATGTGTCTGGTGGCAACCGGTATTCTGATCAACCTGTCACGGTATACGGTAACACAACAACAAGAAGAGGTGACCCATCATGGGTTCTGGTTTCAGCGTTCGCCCGCGCTCGCATTCGTCCAGCGTACAAGGAAAGCGGTTGCGCCTCTGTCTCTGTGGTGGCGGCACGGGCGGTCACGTCTATCCGGCATTGACCGTCGCCGAAGCCCTGCTGGAAGCAGGCACCGGCCAGCAGTCACCGCTCGCAGCGGAGCTCGACAACGGCCAGTGGCAACCGCACAACGAGCCGAACTCTGCCGCAGCCGGACCAACCGGCGCCAACGACCAGCCGCACGTTCGTGAAACGAACACCGAACGGGCGCTTGATCTGGTCTATATTGGCAGTACCGAAGGCATGGAACGGGCAATTGTTGAGCGTGAGAGCAATTTGCCTTTTTTGGGTTTGCCTGCAGCGGCAATCCGTGGGCGAAATCCGATCACACTGACACACAACAGTGTTACAATAGCAGCAGGTGCCCTGGCAGCACGGGGCCTGCTGCGGCAACTGCGACCAGCCGCCTTGCTGGGTACAGGTGGCTATGTGTGTGTACCAGTGTTCCTGGCAGCACGTTCGCTGGGCATTCCGAGCATCATCTATCTGCCGGATGTGGTACCAGGAATGGCGGTATGGATGCTGGCGCGGGTTGCAACCCAGGTGGCATGTACAACAATCACATCGCGGCCGCATCTGGAGCAACCAGTGGGTCGACTCGATGTGGTTGAGACGGGCTATCCGGTTCGGAAAGGATTGTTTGATCAGGATCGCGCAAGCTGTCGGGCAGCTTTTGGCATCGATGATGACCTGCCCGTACTGCTGGTCTATGGTGGCAGCCGTGGCGCACGCAGTATCAATCAGGCCATCAAGGCGCTGCTGCCCGACCTGCTACCGCTGTGCCGGATTATCCATGTCTGTGGGCGTGAAGGCGATGAAGATTGGCTCCATGAGGCAGCCGCCGCGCTTGATGCACCATTGCAGGCACGTTACCAGCTGTATCCCTATCTGGAATCGGGTCATCCATTAGGGGATCGGGTGGACCAGCCTGAACGAACCATGGTTCGTGCATTGGTAGCGGCGGATATCGCGGTCTGTCGCAGTGGCGCCTCCATCCTGGCCGAACTGCCAGCCGCCGGCTTAGCATCAGTTCTGGTGCCCTATCCCTATGTGCATCAGGACGAAAATGCCGATTATCTGGTGGAGCATGGTGCAGCGGTGAAAGTTGCCGATCATGCGATGCTTCCGAGCGATGGGTCACCTCGTGATGGATCGTTGTTCGCAGCGATTCATCATCTGATTATACATAAAACGGAACGGCAGCACATGACAGAGCGCAGCCGGGCACTCGCCCGACCAGATGCGGCAGAGCGACTGGCAAACGCGCTCCTGGCTCTGGCAAGGAGGAACGAAGGATGGTAACGATTGAATTAAGCGGTTTGACTTTGATCATCATTCTGATGGCATTGGGTGGTTGGTATGGTTGGTGGCGCGGCATGCGCTCATTTCTTACCGTGACTCTGGCAAGTGTCATTGGCTATCTGCTCTTTGTTGGTGGAGCTGAGCAGTTACTGGGGTTTGTCAATAATCTCTATGTGAACCTGCCCAAACTCTTTGCGATTTTCACCGGGACGAATCCCGATACGGTGACCCAGTTTGATCCAATCTTTGCGGGGCAGAACCCGCTCCCCCTCTCGGTGCGAGTGGTGATGTTTATCGTCGTGGTTGTGTTGGGTCGGGTGTTTAATAAACAACCGTGGCATAGCGACAACCCCAAAAGTGTGACCGAGCGACAGTTGGGTATCTTCACCGGGGCGATGACGGCGTTGCTGTGGACCAGTGCGGCAACAACGTTCTGGCAGCAGTTTGTTGCCGAAAATGGCGCACAGAGCGGGCTGATTGCCGATGTGTTCAACATTTTGCCCGATGCCGGGTCGGTGTTGCCCTGGTTGATCCTGATCTTCCTGGCAATCGTTGGTCTTGGTCTGTTGCGCAACCTGCCACGTATTTTGAAAGCATAAAAAACGGATACATGCGCTATCATATTATTGGCATTGCCGGCGCTGGCATGAATGCATTTGCAAACCTCTTGCTGGATCAGGGCCACCAGGTGAGCGGCTCTGATCCAGCACGTCATCATCTCACAGAGGCACTGGCCCGGCGTGGCGCCACCATCCATCAGGGTCACGATGCATCCTTCGTGCAACACGCCGATGCGGTATTGCATACGGCCGCTGTCACGGCTGAGCATCTTGAATTGCAAGCAGCCCGCGCCGCCGGTATTCAGGTGCTGACACGCCATGATCTCTGGCGTGAATGGTCGCAGCAACGGCAGGTGATTGCCGTCAGTGGTACCCACGGCAAAACCACCACCACATCGATGATTGCATTGATACTGACACAGGCTGGCTGGGATCCCGGCTTTTTATTGGTGGTGAGTCGCTTGATCTTGGCACGAATGCTCGATGGGGGCAGGCAACCGCGCCGCTGATAATCGAAGCGGATGAGTACGACCGGGCCTTTCTCGCCTTGACCCCGACAATCGCCGTGCTCACCTCGCTCGATTGGGATCACCCGGATATTTACCCGACACGAGCCGATTATCAAGCAGCAGTGAGGCAATTTGTGGCGCAGACCCGCGATACCGTCATCTCGTGTGGTGACGATTTGCCTGGAGTTGAACGTATCACCACGGTGCCAGCAGGGGCGCGACACATCACCTATGGTCTGGCGCATGGGCATACCTACACGGCCCAGGTACTTGCACCAGAGCCAGACGACCACCTGCACAACCGGTATCGGCTCTGGAATGGAGCGACCCTGAATCTGGCCGTACCTGGGCTGCACAATGGGCGCAATGCCCTGGCAGCACTGGCTACGGCAGACTTGTTGGGTATCGATCTGGCACACGCTGTGGCCAGTCTAGCGACCTTTCGCGGGGCCGCACGACGATTTGAACTCAAGGGCGAAGCCGCCGGCATTACGGTGATTGACGATTATGCCCATCATCCAACCGAGGTACAGGCCACACTGGCGGCTGCGCGTGCCCGTTATGGTACACGGCGTCTCCTGGCGTATGTGCAACCACACACCTATAGTCGTACCCTGACGTTGTTTGATGATTGGCCCGGTGCTTTTGCCGATGCCGATCTGGTTCTCGTTGGAGATGTCTACCCATCACGTGAACAGCCACCGGTGACATTGCAAGCGGATGCAGAGCGCGACCCACGGGCAGCACTGGCCTGCAAACTGGTCGAACATATTCGCCATCAGGACAATCAGGTGCAGTACGTGGGAAGTATTGATCAAGCCGTGGCACACATTGAGCAGTCCCTGGTCGCTGGTGATATTCTCCTCACGATGGGTGCTGGTGATGGGTATCGTATTGGTGAGCTGATTCTCACGCATCTCGCAGATGAACGTGTCCAACCCGTGGCTCGAACCGGGGAACGGCTTGTGTAACACCAGGTCAACATTGCGGCAAACCTGCTCTGTTTCGGTTCAATGCTAGCGCTTGTTGATACAACCGTGCAACGACCGTCTATCGTAGAGATGATTGTTTGTCAACATTGATCGAAATGTGATTGATATTCGGAATCAACATGTTCGGTGTGCAATTTGCACACAATCAGGGTATACTATAGGTTACCAAATTCGCTGACCGTGTAGCGTTCTTTATAGCATGGTGCAATGTTCGCCGTGAATTGTCTGGTACAATGAAAGCAGTATCTTTTCATCGTCGCACGGCTGAGGAAATGATAAACCTCTATGCCGGTAGCGTACCACAACCCGAAGGATGGCGCGAAGTGCTGATGTGGCACTGGGAACAGGCTGGAGATAACGAGGCCGCACTCAATACCGCACTAGAAGTGGCAGAACTCTGTGTTGAGCGTCTGGCCTTTAGTGATGCCCGTGGTTGGGTCGAACGGGCTATGAAATTGCTCGAAACCTTGCCAACGCCCGATCAGAATGAGCAAGGAGAACCAACCGAGATATCACCACGCAACGTTGGGAAACATGCCTATGAGATACGGGCATATAGCCTGATGATTGCGATTCTGGAATTTCATGGGCAGTATCGGGAAGCACTGGAATATGTGCAGTTGTTGTTGCGACTCGTTGATGAACACGAGGATTTCGCGACCAAAGGGCGGACGTATCTCACATCTGGGCGTATGCTGCGTGAGCTGGGTCATCTGGCGGCGGCTGAAACGGAGCTGGGAATTGCCTTGAAACTGGCTGAGGAACACGAGATGGCCGAACTTCAGGCTGAATGCCATTTGCATCAGGCCAAGGTGCACCAGCTACAAGGGCGCCACCTGGAAGCGTTTCAGCAATTGGAGCTGGCGCATCATATTTCGAGCAAGGATAATGCGCGGATGGCTCGCATCTGGACCGGGATCGGCGATGTGTATCGTGTTCTCGGTGCGGTGCATGAATCGTTGCGGCTGTATGATCGGGCACTCAAGCAGGAGATCGATACCAATAACCGCATTGGGCAGGCCATGCTCCACGATAAACTGGGCCTGTCGTATCTCTCGCTGGGGCAAACGGATCAGGCGTTGCTTTCGGCCAGAGAGGCCCTGCGTTTGCGTGAAGAACTTGATGATACGCTGGGGCTGGCACGCTCGCATAGTACCCTGGGGACCATTAACATCAACCTGGGCAATCATGCCGAAGCATTGACCCATTTTGAGCTGGCGCGTCAGTATGAGGCGGCATTGCAGAGCCAGCGTGGCTTGACGATTGCCCTGACGAACCTGGGCGATGCCGCTCGCACCGTTGGTGAATATGCCCAGGCACGGGCCAGTTATACCGAAGCATTGGCGCTGGCTCGTGATGTGAACGATCAGGTTGCCCTGGCACGTATTCATGAACGGATGGGCGACCTGTGTGAGGAGACGGGGGTGCATGAGTCGGCTCTGGCACACTGGGCCCAGGCGTTGGGGATCCGTGAGAGTCTGGGGCATTCGGAGGAGTCGATGCTGTTGCGTAACCGGATTGCAACGGGCCTTGCCGAAGGGGAGACCTGATGATGAACGGGATACGCACGGTATGATCACAACCAATCTGCCATCATCCGGAGCATTGCTGGTAAAACGAACTGACGAACCATTGAGCCGTCATACGTCGTTGCGTATCGGTGGGCCTGCGCGGTACTATCTGGAAGTTGACAGTCAGGAAGGCTTGCAGGTTGCGCGTGTCTGGGCGGCAGAACAGCAGCTGCCATGGTTTGTGCTTGGCGGTGGTACCAACGTGCTTATCCGTGATACGGGCTTTGCGGGGGTGGTGGTGCGGTATCGCGATACGACGAGCCATTTGACCGCAACAGATGATACCGCATGCTTGTATCTTGGTGCTGGTGCGCCGATGGCCGGTACGGCTCGCCGCCTTGCGGGCGCTGGCTGGGCGGGTCTGGAATGGGCCGAAGGGTTGCCGGGGACGCTCGGTGGGGCTGTCTGTGGCAATGCGGGCTGTTATGGCGGCGATATGGCCGGGGTGGTCCAGCGTGTCTGGTTGCTGGTGGCTGATGCTGTGCAGATATGGACGGTGGAGCAGATGGCGTATGCGTATCGCTACAGTGTCTTAAAAACGGCTCCGTGGAAGGGGCAAGCGGTGGTGCTGGCAGCCGAGATCGCGTTGCGTCGGGATGAGCCGCAGGCACTGGCAGAAACGATGAATCGCATTGCAGCAGAACGCAAATCGAAGATGGGGGTTGGCAGTTCGTGTGGCAGTGTGTTTAAAAACCCGACAAATATGGGGCAGCCAGGGCTTTCGGCTGGGCGCTTGATCGATGAGGCCGGGTTAAAAGGGACACGGATCGGGGCAGCCGAGATCAGTCAGCGTCATGCCAATTATATCATTAACCTGGGTGGGGCAAGCAGCGATGATGTGCTCCGCTTGATCGACAGGATGCGAACAGCCGTGGTGCGGCAGTTTGGGATAGAACTTGAACTCGAAGTTGAGATCGTAGGATAATCAGCATTGAAGAAAACAGTTGCAGTCTTATTCGGTGGTCAGAGTGGCGAACATGAGGTTTCGTTGATGTCTGGGCGAGCGGTTATGCTGGCCCTGGACCCAGCGAAATACCAGATACTGCCGGTTGGTATTGCACGTGATGGTTCTTGGATTGTGGGTAACCATGCACTTGATGTGCTCTTACAACAGGCCGATCAATCACGTCTGCCAGCGCATGCGCAGTGGCGGCATCCGGTCGAGGAGCAAGAGCTTCAGCCCAGCCTCTTTTCGGGGCGCTATGCGAGCCTGGCGGCTGGTCGCTCGGTCACATGGCATCCCCGCGATCTGTTTGATGCATTTCAGGTGGATGTTGTTTTTCCGGCATTGCATGGCCCGATGGGTGAAGACGGCACGCTGCAAGGTCTGCTCGATATGGCCGATATTCCGTATGTTGGCTGTGGTGTGGCCGCCAGTGCGGTGGGCATGGATAAGGCGCTGATGCGCTCGGCGTTTGCTGCACATCAATTGCCGATTTTACCGTGGTTGCTGGTGCTGAAGCACGAATGGAATGACTATCCGGAGCGGGTCTATGCACAGATCGAGGAAGCGTTGCGCTATCCGGTCTTTGTGAAGCCGGCGAATATGGGTAGCAGTGTGGGCGTGACACGGGCAAACAACCGTTCGCAGTTGGTCCAATCGCTGGCTGAGGCATCGCGCTATGACCGCCGTATTGTGGTAGAGCAGGGCATTTCGGCGCGTGAAATTGAGGTGAGCGTGCTGGGGAACGATTACCCCAGAGCGAGTGTACCAGGAGAGGTGGTGCCTTCGGATGATTGGTATACCTATGAAGCGAAATATCTGAGTGGTCGCTCACAGATTCTGATACCGGCGAATTTGAGCCTGGAACTGCGCAATGAGGCGCGATCACTGGCGTTACGGGCATTTACGGCGATTGATGGTTCGGGTCTGGCACGGGTGGATTTTTTGCTTGATCGGGAAACGGAACGCCTGTGGGTCAGCGAGATTAATACGATGCCAGGGTTTACTCCTATCAGCATGTATGCGAAGTTGTGGGTTGCCAGCGATATGGAGTATAGCACGCTGCTGGATCGCCTGGTTGAACTGGCATTTGAACGGTATCATAGGCACCATGGTGACTAGGTTACGCTCGGATGGATATCGAAACAACACGGCCGATGCCAGTACGACTGCTGGTGGGACACGCGCACGGGTTGAGGCACGCCGCCGTACCCGGCGGGTGAAAACGCGTGGAACGGCGAGCCATACCCGCTCGCAAACCCGGATCGTGCAAAAGCAACCATCAGGGAGCGCAGGGAACGCACCCGACGGTCGTGCTCAATCCAGGCGGCAGCATGCTGGTGCAAGCGCGTCGCTGGCAGACAAAACAGGGATGGCGGTTGGGTCCGTTGCAGCGCAGCGAGCATCGGCGCGGCATGGTCACCGCCACCGCCATACTGCGGCTAGACCGACACGAAAGCGGCCAGCCACCGGCCCATCGTTCTGGAAGCGTTTTTCGCGCCAATGGGTGCGGTGGTATCAGAGACCTCATGGTTCATTGGCCCGAACGACGAGGGCACGCGGCT
>JAAURD010000157.1 GCA_012034075.1 Chloroflexaceae bacterium
TGACCGCTCCAGTCGCCGTGAAACGACCACTCTTCTCCCACAAGGGGAGAAGAGTCGGGAATGATACCAAATTCGGGTGATCACTGGTATGCGCTTTGATAGCACTTGGAGCGCCTGCTTGCAACTGGCGCGTGCGGCTGTAAGTCGCACCTACGACGTTCGCGCCTCGCGTGCGTCGTGCCGACCGCTGTGCCTCCCCTCTCCCCTTGTGGGAGAGGGGCCGGGGGTGAGGGGTTGCAGCCTACGTCTGATACGGAATCAGTCTATCGCGTATCGATGAACCGAATTTGGTGTTACCCATCTGTCTGGTACAACGCATCCAGCACCCGCCCCCGCAGGCCCGCCGGCGCCGCCAGCTGCCAGCGCTTGAGCAGCGTCGGCACAATATCATACATGCTTGCCCCCACAACCTGCTGACCCTGACCTGGGTGTTGCGGGTCTACCCAGATAAACAGACCATCCTGCGCATGATTGGCATCATCCGGACCCGTATCGTTCTCCAGCGTATAGTGCTGCTCAACACCGATAGTGCCCACCGAACGCCACGCCAGATCGCCAAAGTACACAATCAAATCAGGCGCAATGCCCCGTACTCGCTGATAGATCGTCTTCGGCACAAAGGCACGGTTGCCCATCGGTTGCCCATCTGGCCCGCTCAACGCCTCTAGTCGCGTAGCCAGTGTCTGTCGTTCATGCTCATACGTAGCTGGCGCAATTGCTCCCTCTGATTCACGTCCCTGCACATTCAGAAAGATGCGCCCATAGTACCCGCCAGCGCCCCATGCCCGTGTCTGCGACCAGTTCACCTGGCGCCAATCCAATGGCTGTGGCCCTGCTGGCTGTTCATGCAGCACCAGATAGCCCTCATCGATCAGCCACTGGTTCAAGCAAAAGCCACCCATCAATGCCCGTGCGCCGTGATCAGACACAACCAGCACCACCGTCTCTTCAGCGCATGCCGCCAGCAAGCGCCCGATCTGCGCATCAACATGGCAGTAGTAGTCGTGAATAACCTGCGCAAACGGCGAATCGGGAACAAATCGCGGGTGCTGTGGGTCCATATGCCGCCAGAACGCATGGTGGATCCGATCAACGCCCATCTCGACCATCAGGAGTAAATCTGGCTGCTCGTCAGCCAGCAAGCGCTGCGCCAGAGCAAAACGCTGATCGCAGATCGTATAAATATCAGCAAGAATGCGTTGCTTATCCTCCGAGCGAAAGTTGGGCACATCGATAAGATACGGCTCAGGCAGCCATTCCGTGATCGTTTGCGCCAGTTCAGGCGGATGTGTATAGGACACCTGCAACGATGGGGTGAGAAAGCACGATATCAGCGAGCCATGCACCGCCGGCGGTGGCGACGTCCCCGGTACGCTCAAGACTGCCACACGCCAGCCGGCCTGGCCCAGCAACTCCCACAAGCGCGGAAAGCGCACCGCCTGACTATCCGCAATGCGCATCTCGGCATAACTGCGGTCAGCGCGGTTGCGAAAGCCATAGATGCCCAGCTCCCCCGGATCACGACCACTCAACAGACAACTCCACGCCGGCACCGTAATCGCCGGAATGCAGCTCTGCAAGCGCCCATACGCCCCCTGCTGCATCAGTCGCCGCAGGTTGGGCAGATCATCGCGCCAGCGTTCAAACACCAGCGACGGCTCCGCACAATCCAGACCTATCACAAGCAGCTGCGGGGTTGGTGTCATCCCCCCGCCTCTCTGCGTTCTGAGGACGTTTCGGCTGCTGTCTGGTTCGGTTCGGCCTGGCGATCATCGTGGCGATGGCGCAGATAGAGCAGCGTCACGGACGTGACCACCGCGATAGCGCTTAAGACATGGACGGTGTTAAATGGCGTGCCGGCAAAGAACCACGAGTCAGTGCGCAAAAACTCCAGAAAAAAGCGCCCCAACGGATACCAGCAGAGATAGAGCAAAAAGATATCGCCTGGCTTGAGCCGATTGGCCCACCGCCGTGAAAGCCAGAAGAGCAGACTAAAACCGATCAGGTTCCACAGCGACTCATACAAAAACAGCGGTTGAAAGCGGGTACTCTCCGGATACGCCTGCAGATTGTTGTACGGCGGAATCCGATGCTCCGCGTCAATCCGCAAGCCCCATGGCAGGTCCGTCGGTGGGCCATACAGTTCCTGGTTGACAAAGTTGCCCAGACGACCAATCGCCTGCGCCAGCGGCAAAGCCAGCCCGATAGCATCCAGATAGATCAGCGTTGGCAGCTTTTGCCAGCGCGTATACAGCACCAACGCAAGCGCACCAAACACAAACCCCCCGAAGATATGCATCCCCCCCTGCCAGATCTGCACAATCTCAATGGGGTTCGCTAAGTAGCGTTCCAGTCCCTCTGACCCGCGCGGCGATTGAATAAAAACATAGTAGAGCCTTGCGCCAATCAGGGCCGGTATCAGTACCCACATCAGCACATCCCAGATGCTGGCTGGGTCCTGCCCATGCCGCCCAACGTGCCGACCGGCAATTTCCGTGCCAGCCAGAAAGCCAATCATAATCAGCAGCCCATACCAGCGCAGGGCCAGGGGGCCAAATTCAACGATAATCGGATCAACCGGTGGGTACATACAGCAGAATCCAGGTCTGAGAAGCGGGTTTATTCAAGATAACCGAGGTCACGCAGCCGCCGACGCACCTGTGGATCATCCGCATCGCTCGTCTGCTCCGCCGAAAAACCACGCTGCCCCGACTCATCGACAAATGATTGCAATTGTTGTTCCAGCACATCAACCTGTTCCGGCAACATATCACGCAGGTTCACCTGTTCGGTCGGGTCGTGTACCATACTATACAGCTCCAGGTGCTGCTCACCGGTCTGGATGAGCTTATGCTTACCACTACACACCGCCCGCCGCGTCTGATCACACAACCGCTCACGCACCAGCTCCGGCTGACGGCGGACCAGCATATTCACCACCTGATTCGCCGGAAAAGCCTCGCTAAAGACCGTCCCCCGATCCGGGTCCGCCGTAGCGCTCTGCGCCAGCGACAGGTCTTGCTCCTGCGCATCGGCCAGCCCGGCCGCAGCAAGCGCCGTATGGTAGATGCGTCGCGTCGAGACAAACGAATCCACCGTGTGCCCACGCGGAAAGCTGCCAGATGGGTCGCGCACCATCAGCGGCACATGCACCAGCTCATTATAGCTTGAGAACAAATGTCCTACAAGTTGTTTTTCGCCCAGATGATCGCCATGGTCGGCACAGACCATCAACAGCGTATTGTCTAAGACACCGTGTGCCTTCAAGGTGCGCAGAAACGAACCGACCTCACTATCCTGATAAGCGACCTCGGCGTTATACATGCCATCCAAAATAGCCTTCTCGCTATCGCTGATCTCGGTCGTGAGCGGCGCATACCAGCCATAGATATCGCTATTAAACCGACGGAGATAGCGCCGCGCCTGTTTATCCTGCAAGACATCTGGCGCAAAGCGTTGCACAAATGGTTTGGGCGGATGGTAGGGCATATGCACCTGCATCAGGTTAATATAGCTAAAAATCGGCTGATCCGGTGCTACCCCCTTGCGTTCAACCAGCATCCGCGCCGCATCTTTCAGCGAACGTGCGGTATTGCCTTTGAAGCTCAATGCTGTCTGCCACACCGGTACCATCACCGGGGTAAACGACAGTGCTAGCAACAACTCCGAACGCGCAAAGGCATCCTGGATGCGTGCCAGCAGAGCCACCACCAGACGCTTGAAAAACTGACGATAGCGATCATACAGACCTGAACCAATGCCGGCCTGATTGGGCTGCGAGGTCAGTAAACCGCTGTAGTTCAAAAAGCTCTGAAAGCCCCGACGCAAGCCATTATTTACCACGCCTACCAGAGGATTATTACAGAACGCCGTGGTAACATAGCCACCATCACGCAAGCGCTCCGCCAGCGTAGGCAGCATCGCTGGTAAGCGCGAAAATGATTGCACCGTTTGATGCATACTGGGATACACCCCCGTAAACATCGATGCATGCGAAGGAATAGTCCACTGCGCCGCTGAAAACGCATGCCGAAAGAGGGTTGACTCGGCCGCCAGCCAATCAATAGCCGGCGAAGTTGCTACCTGTGGATTGTAACATGAAAGACGGTCAGCCCGTTGTGTATCCAGGACGAGCAGCATAATATCCGGGCGCACAGTCACACTGATTCCCTTCTTTGCATCATCAGACCTCAAACTCCTGTTCCCCAGTATTTCATCTCTTCATTATACTACAGGTACGCCGCCACAGTTGCAGCAGGTGACATCATACTCGTCACGTGTACCGCCAACTGAAGCCACATACCAGAAAATCAAGCGCGGTCTGTTTGCCATGATCCCTGCCTGTTTGTGACCATCAGCCATATATAGAAGACAGCATACAACGATATTGTGAGGATAACCTATGTATGGCATAATACTCATGAAGAAGAAAAGTACAACGTTTCAGAGCATGGTAGTTGACGATATGCAAGAGAGAGCGTATGATCGTTTTATAGCATAGGTGAAGAAAGAGTTAACCAACACCGGTAGCGATGACCCCTTGGTAAGTATATGGCTGTAGCATACGCAAATACTATCCTGAGTGTCATCACGGTAGATCCGGAAAGTGCATTTATTGATTAATTAGAAGATTGAAGAGGGAATATGCTATGAGTATTGATATGAACGTTATTGCGATACTTCAGGATGAAGTCGGAGAAGACCTGGTCTATGAGCTGATTGGCCTCTATTTTGAAGAGTCACCGACACTGCTTACGACCTTGCAGCAGGCATTTGACCAGGATGATCGCCAGAGCATTGTCCGCGCAGCCCACAAACTCAAATCAATGAGTGCCCAGCTTGGCGCCCTGGAACTGTCACACACATGTCAGGAACTGGAAACGATGGCACCGACCGCCGATACAACTGCATTGAATAGCTGTCTGAACCTGCTGACCAGCAAATATCAGCAAAGCACCAACCAGCTGTCGGCGCTTCAGCAAAACACCGATGCCTGAGCTATCGGCGTCTGCACAGGGATAAGCACAAACGAATCATCGATAAAGGAGTCCAGCCCCATGCAGCGATCCGAACTTGCCGCTGCCATTCGCGCGACCGCTCTACTACAGGGCCAGTTTCAGCTCCGTTCGGGCGGTGTCAGTGCGTTTTATTGGGATAAATATCGCTTTGAAAGTGATCCCCGCTTGCTTTGGGCTATCAGCCAGCATCTGCTCCCGCTGCTCCCTGCTGCCTTTGATCGTCTGGCGGGTCTTGAGTTGGGCGGTATTCCGTTGGCAACCGCGCTTTCACTCGCGAGTGGCCGTCCTGCGCTGTATGTGCGCAAGACAGCGAAGACGTATGGCACCTGCAACCTGGTGGAAGGGGGCTATGCGTCAGGTGAGACCGTCGTGGTGATTGAAGATGTCATTACCAGCGGTGGTCAGGTCTGCGCCTCCGTTCAGCAAATGCGTGATCTCGGCCTGGTCGTGCCGTATGTGCTGTGTGTGATTGACCGTGAGCAGGGTGGACGTGCAGCGATTGAGGCGCTGGGTTGCTCATGCACGGCGCTCTTCACGCAGACCGAACTCGATAGCCTGGCAAGCAGTCCAACATAACCCTTAGCATCATGGCGTTATTTGACAGATACCGGTAAAACGTGTAATCTTACAGATAGAAGTGTTATTATCGGGTATGTCTTGAAAGAACATGATTACGATGAAACTGATGCATCTCTTGCATCCAAAACGGTATCACAATCTATCGAGTATGGTGTTTGAAAGGAACAATCAGACCGGCCGTCCTGTAGGACGTTTGTCGGCCTGGCGTGTGCGTTCCTGGCATACCTGGTTTCTACGGTCTCTCTGGGCTGTCTCATCAGCCTCAGCCAACCCCAGCCATATGCGTGCTCTCTAAGGGTGTCGCACCCCCTGGAGAGCTATTGTTGTAACAGCGACAACAGGTTCTTGAGGGGGTTTTTTGTGAAGCAACGTGTTCTTGTGCTTAATGCGAGCTATGAGCCGCTGCAAATTGTTTCCGTTCGTCGGGCCATTGTCCTGATTTTGCAGGAAAAAGCAGAGCTGGTCGAAGCTGCCGAACAGCAGTTGCGTGCTACCGCTCTGGCATTGGATGTACCGCTGGTTATTCGTCTCGTGCGCTACATTCGCATTCCACACCGTTTAAAACTGCCCTGTTCGCGCCGTGGTGTGCTAGCCCGAGATCACGACACCTGCCAGTACTGTGGTCTACAGCCTGGCCGCGCCCAACTGACGATTGATCACGTGGTGCCCCGTTCACAGGGCGGCAACACCGTCTGGGATAACGTCGTGACCGCCTGTCGCGAATGTAATCGTAAGAAGGGCGGTCGCACGCCCGAACAGGCGCACATGCTGCTGATGACGCGCCCGCGCCAACCACAGTATGTGGCGTTTGCCCTGCTGGGCGAACTGGAGAGCCATGACGTATGGCGCAAGTACGCCTATGCATCGTTCTAGTGCTGGCTATCCTGCATGAAACGCTTGCTCGGTGATTTTGGCGAACAGAGCGCCAGCGTATACCTCATGCGCCATGGCTATACGATCCTTGATCGTAAATGGCGTTGCCCACTCGGCGAAATTGATCTCATCGCCCGCGAGCAGCAGCAGCTTGTCTTCGTCGAAGTGCGCACGCGACGCGGCCGCGCTAATGCCGCCGAATCGATTACCCCGACCAAGCAGCAACGCCTGATTGCGCTAGCCTACACCTACCTCGAAACCCACCCGCTTACTGACGTTACCGAATGGCGCATCGATGTTATTACGCTCAACATCGATCAGTACGGGCGTGTCTGTCAACTCCAGCACTTTCGCAACGCGATAGACGAGACTGTGCTCTAACCGTGGGCTACCCGTTGCGCGGTTCCCACACATCTACCAGCACGGTGTCCCATGGGACGCGGTACTCATCCGCGGCATCATAGACGTGCGATTGGAAATTCACCACGATCACTTCTGGCGCCGAGAGCGCCTTCCAGCCATGCATAATCATCGGCGGGATTTTGATCAAACGCGGGCGTTCAGTCCCCAGAAAGATCGGATTGACATGCCCAAACGTCGGTGATTCCGGCCGTATATCTACCAGCGTTACCTGGATTTTGCCACGCGTCACGGTAAACTGGTCGGTATGAATCTGGTGAAAATGCCAGCACTTCACTACGCCATAATCCGTGGCACTCTGATACACATGTTGCGGGTAAACCAGGTTATCCCGTTCGACCCATGGCTCGCTCCACAGCTCAATCACATCACCACGGCCGTCAAGGTGTACTTGCAGCTCTTTGAGCGTTACCCCCTCAATCGTTGGCTGCCGATAAGGCGACTGTATCTGATACTGAATATCACGAAGCCATGAAGGAGTGACATCGCTGGCATGCATACGTTATCCTAACTCCTACCTTGCAGATCAATTTCCAACACCGAAAGCACTCTATAGCCTAGTATACCATAGACTACCCATCGTGCAAATAGCCACAACAACCCGTGCCAGCCCCCTTGACAAACGCCATCCACAACGCTATAATAATATAAGAAAAACAACGATAAAGTGAACAAATCATAAAAAGGATATCCACTCGATCCGATGTTGATACAGCTGAGCCATCTGGTATAGTTGCCCCACGGCACCGACAGGAGACGGTCCTCGTACCGTCTGGTTCAGTCTGAACAAATACACACGTGAATCTGTCAGTTTTTGCCGTAGGCAACGATGCCTACGGCTTTTTGTGCGTCTTAAGGAGGTTTTGATGCCTGTACAGATTCACGACATTTCCCATACATTTGGCGAACGTCTGATCCTCGATCATATCTCGCTCACTGTGCATGCCGGCGAGCGCGTTGGCATTGTTGGCAACAACGGCGCTGGCAAATCAACTCTGCTCCAGATCATCGCGGGTGGCCGGGCCAGCGACTACGGGCACGTGTCGTATGACCCGGCGACTGAGATCGGCTATCTACCGCAGACTGTAGCGGCACTGCCCGGTCAATCCATCGCCGACCTGCTGAGCCAGGCTCGCCAGCGCATCATTGCCCTGGAACAACAGCTGCAACACCTGGCAAGCCAACTCACCACTGCCACCGGTGCAGAACAGACTGCCCTGTTGCACACCTATGGTGAAGTAGCCGCACGCTTTGAGCTGGCCGGTGGCTATGAGCTGGACTATCGCATCGCTATGGTGCTTTATGGCCTGGGTCTGGGCCATCTTGCGCCTGGGCGGCTGCTAGAGACGCTTTCGGGCGGCGAAAAGACGCGCGTTGCTCTGGCCGCGCTGCTGCTGGGTGTGCCCGACCTGCTATTGCTCGATGAGCCAACCAACCATCTGGATGCCGCTGCTGCTGACTGGCTGGAGCGCTATCTGATTGAGCAGCCGGGCGCCGTGCTGGTGGTCTCGCACGACCGCCGGTTGCTCGACCGCGTCGCCACGCGCATTATCGAACTGGATGAGCACAGCCACCAGATCAGCAGCTATGGCGGCAACTACAGCGCCTACCGCCAGCACAAGGAGCGCGAACGCCAGGCGTGGGTCGAGCGTTACGCCCGCGAGCAAGCCGAAATCGCCGACTTGCGCCAGCAACTTGCGACCCGACCGCAACGCACCGGCGCACTCCGCACGCCCCGGCGCGATCACGATAAACTCAGCTACCATTTAAAGGCCAGCGCCTGCAACAAACCGTGGCCCGTGAGGTACGCAACGTCGAACAGCGACTCCAGCGCATGCTGGCCGACGCGGTGCCCCAACCACCCGTGCCCTTGCGTTTTTGCGCTACGTTTGAGCCATCAACTCTGGTCCAGGGCACCCTGCTGCGGGTAGAACAGCTGAGCAAAGCCTTTACCGCCGACCGTCCGCTGTTCCAGGCCATGAGCTTTGAACTGGCGCCGCACGACCGGCTGCTTATCAGCGGCGCCAATGGCGCTGGCAAAAGCACTCTGCTGCGCATTCTGGCTGGTGCTGTACCACCCGATACAGGCACCTTTTGCTGGCATCCCCACGCCATCGTGGGCTATCTCGCCCAGGAGGATCAATGCCCCAACGATGACCGCACCGTCCTGCAACACTATCGCACCGGGCGGATTGGCTACCCCCAAGACCACGAGCGCGAATTGCTCACCTACGGACTGGTTGCTCCGGAAGACCTGCACCGACCCGTGCGCTTGCTCAGCGTCGGCCAGCGACGCAAACTGGCCCTGGCATGCCTGCTCGCCCAGCAAGCCAATGTGCTGCTGCTCGACGAACCGACTAACCAGCTCAGCCTGGAGCTTGCGGAACAGCTCGAACAGGCCCTCGATGTTTTTACCGGCGCCATTATTCTGGTCACCCACGAACGCTGGCTGATCGAACATTTTTGTGCAATGCACTGCCAAATCGCCCATGGGCAGTTACAGCGCACTATGATTTAATACGTTCAAATGTAGGTACAGCTTGCCGCCGCACGCACGCACGCACGCCGCACACGGAGGAATTGCGGTCCTGTAGCCGGCTATAGGGTCTGCGCAAAAAAATCGATCGCGCCTGCGGCGCCGGCTGGGGGGCTATACGCCCCCCAGACTCCCCAATACAGGATTCAGCACACAGCACACAGCATGCAGTAGGCAGCATGCAGTATACAGGATTCAGAACACAGGATTCAGGATTCAGGACTCAGCATACAGCATACAGCATTTAGAAAACAGAAGACAGTACTCAGAACCCAGAATACACCTTTAGGAAGGGGAATAACTGGCGAGACGAATACCAACGATGTCGAAGTGGTTGCGCGCGTCGTAGTAGTAGCGGTTCGCCCCGCGGACGCTCTCTTTTGAGCATCTATAACTACATCCAAGAATTATCCTCCCATGATACTTTTGCCGCTGGTCCAGATACTGCTCGCTCCACTCGTCCTCAATCGCCAGGGGATAATCTTCCCATGAGCTACTACACCACTCCCACACATTGCCGGCCATATCCAGCGCACCGTAGGGACTGGCGCCATCGGGGTAGTTACCCACCGCAATCGTCACATCATGGCCGGCTTCATTGCTATTGGCCATGCCATCGCGCCATTCATTGCCCCAGGGCCAGATCAGGCCATCCGGGCCACGGGCGGCCTTCTCCCATTCGGCCTCGGTCGGCAGCCGGTACTCACGCCCCGTCTGGGCGCTGAGCCAGCGGGCATAGGCCACGGCTTCAAACCAATTCACGCCTACCACCGGCTGCGCATCGCCATTCAGGGTTGAGTCATCCCAATAGTACGGTTGGGTGCGATTGCTTGCTTCACGCCACGCCCAACCGGGGCCAGTCCAGTAGGCGGGGTTAGTGTAGCC
>JAAURD010000158.1 GCA_012034075.1 Chloroflexaceae bacterium
CCACCTGCCGGAACACATGATACCGGAACAGATGTTTTACGATCTGGTACGGATGCTGCTCGAACAGCTTGGTCCCCAAGCTACCGCAACCGTGCTGCGTGAGTCGGGGCAACGAACCGCCGATTATCTGCTGGCGCATCGTATTCCCCGCCCATTCCAACGCCTGGTGCGGATATTACCGCGTCAGGTGGGGTTGACCCTGTTGTTGCTGGCGATCAGTGGCAATGCCTGGACCTTTGTTGGCAGCGGGCGGTTTTGTTTTGTGACTGGTCGTACCGCACGTATTTTACTGGCTCACCGCACCGCGGAATCTGCCAGTCTCTTTGTACCGGCCGCCTGTTCGTTTTATGGTTCAACCTTTGAGCATCTGTTGCAGGTCTTAATTCATCCTGATACCCAAGTACAGCCCGTTGCACCACCACACGTGCCAAGCGACCTACGCTGTGCTTATATCATTGACTATGGTGGAACTCGATGAGCCAGCTTTGGAAGATATATGCAAGCCTATCACGATTGCCCGTGAGCTTGCGCAAGGAGGCGTACCTATGCGTATTATGATGATTCAGCCCAACTATCACGCCGGTGGAGCAGAAATTGCCGGTAACTGGCCGCCAAGTTGGGTGCCCTATCTGGGTGGAGCCTTAAAACAGGCCGGCTATGACAATGTTCGTTTTATTGATGCCATGACCAACGACATCCCCGATGATGTGTTGCGTGGTATTATCGAGAAGAATCAGCCCGATGTGGTGATGTGTACCGCCATTACGCCAATGATCTTTAAGGCCCAGAACACCTTGAAGATTGCCCGTGAAGTGGTGCCCCATGCCAAGATGATCCTGGGCGGTATTCATCCAACATTTATGTACACGCAAGTGTTGAATGAAGCTCCCTGGATCGACTACATCGTTCGCGGTGAAGGCGAAGAAATCATCGTCAACCTCATGCGCTCGATTGAGCGGGAGACCGAGATCCAGGATCGGCACGAGATTAAAGGGATTGCCTTTATCGAAAATGAGCAGGTGATTGCCACCCCGGCCCATCCACCGATTCGGCCCTTGGAAAACCTGACGCCCGACTGGAGCTTGCTGGAATGGGAAAAATATATCTATATCCCCATGAATGTCCGGGTTGCCGTGCCCAACTTTGCGCGTGGTTGCCCCTTCACATGCCGCTTCTGCTCGCAGTGGAAGTTCTGGCGCGGCTACCGTTCACGCAGCCCCAAATCCTTTGTCGATGAAGTCGAACGGCTGGTCAAAGACCATCGTGTCGGCTTTATGATCCTGGCCGATGAAGAACCGACGATCAACAAAAAGAAATTCGTTGCCCTGTGCAATGAGCTGATCGACCGTAACCTGGGTATTTACTGGGGCATTAACACACGCGTGACCGATATTTTGCGCGATGAAGATTTGCTGCCGCTCTATCGCCGTGCTGGCCTGGTGCATGTCTCGCTTGGTACCGAAGCAGCCACCCAGATGAACCTGAACCGCTTCCGCAAAGAGACGACGATTGAGCAGAACAAGCATGCCATCGATAAGCTCAAAGAGAATGGCATTGTGGCCGAAGCCCAGTTTATTATGGGTCTGGAGAACGAAACGCCAGAGACCATCGAAGAGACCTACCAGCTGTCGCAACACTGGAACCCCGATATGGCGAACTGGAATATGTACACCCCCTGGCCCTTTGCCGAACTCTTTGAAGAACTCGGTGATCGCGTGGAAGTGCGGGATTACTCCAAGTACAACTTCGTTACGCCGATTATGAAACCAGATGCCATGGAACGCGAAGACGTGTTAAAGGGCGTGCTGCGCAACTATGGTCGCTTTTACATGCGCAAGTCCTTTACCGACTACCCCTTTATCAAAGACCCGTTCAAACGCAGCTACATGATGGGCTGTCTCAAGGCGTTTGCCCAGACCACCCTGAGCAAGCGGTTTTACGATCTGGGTCGCGTGAAACGCAAGGGCTTGCATACCGAAGTCGATCTTGGCTTTGATGAGGCCCGCGTCTTTACCCGCGAGCAAATTGCCGAAATGAAAACCCAGCGACCTGATCTCCAGGCCGATATCAACTTTGTGGGCACACGCGGCAAGGCCGCCAATGGCGACTCCATGGCCGATGTTTCTGCCTGCGGCGCACCGCGTGATGTCGCCGAATATGATGAAGCTGAAGCAAATGGCAGCCCGCAAGAATCGATGGGTGCCGCGGCAATGAAGATCTAACCCGTATGACCACATCACAACAGTCGATTGAACAGCGCAAAGATCAGTTGCGCAACTACTTCGCCGGGGTTGGGTTTGCTCGTTGGCATGCCATCTATGGGCAGGGCAAACTCACCGGCGTGCGGCGTTCGATCCGTGAAGGGCATACCATGGTGCTGAATCAGGTCCAGACCTGGATTCAGCACCATGATCTGCCACCGGATGCGCATATTCTGGATGCGGGTTGCGGCACCGGGTTGCTCAGTGTCGCGCTTGCGCGTCAGGGTTTTCGCGTCACCGCGGTTGATATTGCCTTTCCCATGGTGCGCGAAGCAACCTACCAACTCAACAAGCCGGCGTTGCTGACCGCATTCATTGGGTCGCTGGCGATCTCGAGACGGTTGGCGGTCGCTATGATGCAGTGATCTGTCTGGATGTGCTGATTCACTATGGTGATGAGGCATTTCGCCAACTCTGTTTGCGTCTGGCCCATGCCAGCCGCGGGCCACTGATTATCACCTATGCTCCCTACAATCGTCTCCTCGCGGCCATGCATTGGGTCGGTGGGCATTTTCCACAGAGCCAACGGCGCACCGATATTCAAATGGCAAGCGAGAGTCTGGTCCATAACGTGCTGGATGAGGCCAGCAGGCAGATTACCCGTTCCGTTCGCATTAGCTGCGGGTTCTATCACGTTCAATTGATTGAAGCTCTACCAAGATGAGGAGATAATGCGCTCATGAGTGCTCAAAGATGGTCTGTATATTGGCAGAGTGAGGCGGGAGAAGTGTTCATCAAGCAGAGTTCGATCTACGATACACCCGAAGAAGCCCAGGAGTATGCCGCCGGTGAACCCGAAGATGGCTACCATGTGCTGCCCTTCAGCGGTGAAACCATCGGCGCTTGTGGATGCTGGCTCGCCTGGGTGTGACCCTGACCCAACCGGAATATGCGCTGCTGGTGCAGCAGGGCTACGCCGAATTTGCATCGCAAGCATAAGCACCAGCAGTACCTTCAACCGTTACCCATACCCTATGACACGACGGATTAACGCACCCCTGCTGGCGCTGATTGCGCGGCGCCAGCGCTATCAACACATTCTGCCATTCCTGCACGGGCATGTGCTTGATGTTGGCTGCGGTGGTGGCTTGCTGGCTGGCTATTTGCCAGCAGGCACAACCTACAGCGGCATTGATACGAACCCCCAGGTGCTGGCCTGGGCCCGGAAACACCACCCACCGGGCCAGTTCTATCAGCTTGATCTGGAACAGCAAGCGCTCCCGCCAGCAATCACCCAACAGCGCTTTGATACGGTGGTGGCAATCGCCCTGCTTGAACATCTGGCTCAGCCACAGCACCTGGTTGTGCAGTTACGCCAGGTGTTAGCACCAGCTGGCCGATTGGTCGTCACCACACCAACGCCAATTGGTCATCGCGTGCATGCATTGTTGACCCGGCCTGGCTGGTTCTATCGTGATGCTGCCGAAGAGCATCAGAGCGTGCTTGATGCTCGCTCGTTACAAACGATGGCCTGTGCTGCTGGCCTGCGCATGATCCATTACCGGCGTTTTGCCCTGGGCTGCAATCAATGCATGGTGGTCGTCCCCGCCACGGGCTAATTATCTTCCAACGACACCAGCCAGCTGGCCTCGCCAAACGGCTGCTCCTTCAAACGTACCAGCAATGAGGGCGCATGCTGACTCACCGGGTGTTGGACCACCATCATCCCTTCACCGTCGCTGTTCGGCTTCACCCGTATGGTCGCTGGATCAGAATCGGCATTGTCTATCATATACTGGTTGCCCATCGGGTCACGAATCGTAATATTATCATTGCGGAGTGGAAATGAGATCAATCGCGAACTATTGTTATGCACACCCCAGTGCAAGATGATCTGTTCGCCACAATAGTCAACTTGTTCCAACGTTACCACAACTTCTGGCGCCATGTCGGCCACAATACCATCTACACCCACGCTGATCCAGCTTTCGGTTTCATCATTCCAACGCTTGCCTACCGACTGAAAGCCCGACCAGACACATCCGGGGGTACGTTCTGCTTGCCAATCGGGAAAGACGCCGCCACCAAAACCGGCCGGCCAACCGTAGAAACAATCAACGACTCCTGCGGCGGATCCGCAGTCAGGCGCATGGGCCCAAAGATCAGCATCATGAGCAAAACCACTGCCAGCACACTGGTAGCCAGCGCCAGTCGTCCCGTGTTGGTGCTCAGGGCCAGGCCAATGCGCCGCAGCAGCGATGGTGGAGTCGCCGCAACGGGTTCGGCGGCGGGTGGTTCAGCTGCGGGTGCTTCTGGCACTTCCTCTTGCAGGCGTTCTTCGCCATGCCAGTTGGGCAGCACGCCGGCAATCAGCGCATTGATATCGTGCCAGCGCGTGCAGCCAAGCACCTGCGGAATAGCCAGCATCTCTTCTTCGGTCAGGTCAATCCCTGGGGATCGTTCGGTCACCAGGAAGACGGGCAACTCATCCAGACCTCTGGCTTCGACCTTCCAATCCAGCTTAATCTCAGAGCTAGCGTCGAGTGTCGGGGCAAATACAATGAGTCGTCGACACGACCGAAAATTGAACGAGGCGGCTTTATGTTCCGAGACGACTTCATCACGGTGATCATGCAAAAAATTGGTTAGACTATAATAATACGAGATGACCTGGTTGTAGGGATTTTTGCGCCCGGGGTTGAGACGCTTGCGTTCGCCATTGGCGCCCTCGACAAACCAGTGACCATTGACGCCGCCGGTCACCTTGCCATCACAGTGCTTTAGTTCAATAATAAAAAGAGCATCCTGCTTGATGATCACCAGATCAATTGTCCTTCCGCCGACATTAAAATTCGCTAGCAGAAGGTACAGATTTTCCAGGCGATCCAGACCATTGGCGAGTGCTACAATGGCCCGACGTTCGTTGGGGTGTTCTGGTTTTTCACCAACCCAGACCTGGACAGCCATGCTGTGCCTCCTTCACATATCCAGCGCCATGGTTTTGCGCAATTCAACAATCTGATCGCGCAATGCTGCCGCTTTTTCAAATTCCAAGTCACGTGCTGCCTGCTTCATTCGCTTTTCCAGTTCTTTAATGGTTTTGGCAATCGCATCGCGTGACATATCAGCTGTTGTTCCGTCCGTGGTATTGCCACGAACTTCATAGGTTGCCCGGCTTTCAGCAACGCGTTTCACCTGCGCTGGTGGTTCCAATGGCGCTTGCTCCTGGGCCATCTTGCGTAGCCGGTCGGTCAGGTCACGGACCTCTTTACTAATGCCTACCGGTGTGATGCCATGCTCTTGATTATACGCCATTTGCCGCTCACGCCGGCGCTGTGTCTCTTGCATCGCAGCTTGCATCGAGGCGGTGATGGTATCGGCATACATGATCACATATCCTTCAATATGGCGAGCAGCCCGCCCGATAATCTGAATTAGCGATGTACTTGAGCGTAAATAGCCCTCTTTATCAGCATCTAAAACACCAACCAGCGATACTTCTGGCAAGTCCAGCCCTTCACGCAACAGGTTGATGCCAACAAGAACATCATAGACCCCCAGGCGCAGATCACGCAAAATCTCGACCCGTTCGATGGTATCAATATCGGCGTGCAAATAATGCGTGCGGATGCCCATCTCCTTGAGATAATCAGCCAGGTCTTCGGCCATGCGCTTGGTGAGCGTGGTGACCAGCACACGCTGGCTGTTGTTCACGCGGCGCCGAATTTCGCCCAGCAGATCATCGACCTGGCCGCGTGTGGGGCGTACATCGATCTGTGGGTCGAGCAGACCGGTGGGGCGAATAATCTGCTCTACAATCTGCTCGCTGCGCTCTCGTTCATATGCGGCGGGTGTCGCTGAGACGTAGATAACCTGGTAGAGATGCTGCTCAAATTCATCAAACCGTAGCGGTCGATTATCCAGGGCCGAGGGCAGGCGAAACCCAAAATCGACCAGCGTCTCTTTGCGTGAGCGATCACCAAGATACATGCCACGTATCTGCGGCAGGCTAATATGACTCTCATCGATGAAGAGCAGAAAGTCATCCGGAAAGTAGTCCAACAATGTCCAGGGCGTCTGTCCCGCAGCCCGCCGGTCCATATGGCGTGAGTAGTTTTCAATGCCACTGCAATAGCCCAGTTCGCTCATCATCTCCAGGTCATACGCGGTGCGCTGCTTCAGGCGTGCTGCTTCTAGCGCTTTGCCCTGGCTTTGCAGGGCTGGGAGACGCTCGCTTAGCTCTTCCTGGATATCGTGAATCGCCAGTTGCAATTTGTCTTTGGTGGTGACAAAGTGCTTGGCCGGGTAGATCTCAATACGGTCATGGGTGGTTAGAATCTCTCCGGTTAACGGGTCAACTTCCAGAATACGCTCAATTTCATCGCCCCAGAACTCGACGCGGAGGGCGGTTTCGCTATTGGCTGGCACAATATCGAGGGTGTCGCCACGCACCCGAAACGTGCCGCGATGGACATCATAATCATTGCGGTCAAACTGCAAATCGATCAGCTGCCGCAGCAGCTTGGCACGGTTGCGAACTTCGCCGGTCTGGAGCGACACTTTGACCTGTCCGTAGTCATTGGGTGAGCCAAGCCCGTAGATTGCCGATACCGAAGCGACGATGACAACATCACGGCGGGTAAAGAGCGCCTGGGTTGCTGCATGGCGCAGGCGGTCAATCTCTTCGTTAATGGTCGCCTGCTTTTCAATATACAGGTCTTTATTCGGCACATAGCTTCCGGGGTATATTCATCGTAATACGAGATGAACATTTCCACGGCGGCATCGGGCAGCAGATCACGAAATTCGGCCCACAGCTGCGAGACCAGCGTTTTGTTATGGGCCATGACGAGGGTCGGTCGTTCGGCTTGCTCGATAATCCAGGCCATGACGGCGGTTTTGCCGGTACCGGTTGCCCCGAGCAGCGTCTGATGGCGATGTCCCTGTTGCAGCCCATCGATCAGGCTGGCAATGGCGCTGGGCTGATCGCCGGTTGGTCGATATGGTGCATTGACCCGAAAGCTCATGCTTGTCTTGCTCCGCTCATTCCATCTCCCCTGGTAGGACCCACGGTTTATCGTATGATCACTATCTCTCTATTATAATCCTCTCTGGATACTTTTGCCAGAGCATACACCATTTCAACGAATGGTGACGGGGTATGCAGCATACCATGCTTCGTTTTGCTCTGGTGTCACGGTTAAAGCGTAAAGCGGTCGGAGCACCACAGAGGCACGGAAGCACGGAGGCACGGGGTTGGGCGGCGACTGGCAATATCTGGCTCGTTGTGTGGCAACGTGTCGCATGTTGGGCGTGGTTGTGTACCGACCTGGCGTGCAGGATGAGGGCACATTGAAATGGGAGGATGCGATTTCGGTGAAAGGTGCCCCATTTGTCGCAATGTGTCGCATGTTGGGCGTGATTGTGTACTGACCTGATGTGCAAGATGAGGGCACATTGAGATAGGGGTTGAGATTCGGGTAAAAAGTGTCGCATGTTGTCGCAATGTGTCGCATGTTGGGCTTGTTTGTGTACTGACATTGTGTGTAGTATAAGGGCACATTGATGTGGAGGGGCAGCATGTTGGTGAAATGTGTCGCATGTTGTCGCAATGTGTCGCATACCATCTCTTTTTGTGCATTGATTCAGGGAGTGCTGATGTATGATGTTGTAAGGGTTGGCTTGTTGTGTGTGATTGGCTGTTCTGGTTCATATTCTGCTTCCTGGTTGTGATTGTGCTTTGTTTATGTTGTTCCTGTTGATTATAGCATAGTGCAAACGTTGCAAACTACCGAACATTTTCTGAGGTGAGAGTCTGTGGGTATCATATTTACGATTTGTCCATTATCAATGGTCGATGAATGCTGTGCCTCGGTAACTCCGTGCTTCCGTAATCACTATGGAGGCACGGAGGTTGGGGCACGGGCGGCCGTTTTCTCCTGGTATGCCCTCAGCGATCAATGCAGAGAGAGCAGGCTGCACGCGGCAGCTCTCGCTGAATGTGGCAAGAGCGAGTGGGATATGACTGTGGTGAAACCGTTGGGTCCTTTGTGTTTGTTGGGGTGAATCTCACACGCGCCTTTCATGGGGTATAATACCAGCAGCAGCAGCTCTCTGATATTGGTTGGCCTATGGCACAAGATGCAACATCACAACGCAATCTGCGTACCATACTCCTTGGCTGTGGCGTGAGCCTGGCGAGTGCCTGTGCGACGAGTGCATCGTTCCCGCTCCTCAGTGTGGCGACGCTCGGCGGAGCGGCGCTGGGCATGCTGGGCAATGTCGGTAGCAATGTTGTGAGTGACCAGCTTCAGGCGCTTCTGGATCAAGGCAGTCGCCGGCGGTTGCTGCCGCTTGAGCAGCTGGATACTGATCTGCAAGAGGTGTTGCGCCAGTCTTTTCAGGATGCGCTCGAAGCCATACGCACAGATTGGAAGCAACAGCACCTGAGCATTGCGGACCAGTATCGCCCTGTCTATGAAGCGGGTCTCGCACAGCTTGCAGAGCTGCTTGAGCGTGACCAGCTGTATGCGCAAGAGCAGGCGCAGACGGAAAAGCAGCCCCAGCTCATACCCTCTACGCTCGAAGAGGTTCTGAAGCAACCCCAGATAGGTCCCTTATCTCTCAACGAGGCATTGGCGCTGGTTCAACATAACCCCGATATACGCGCCTTTCTTAAGGATAACCTGTTACCCGTCTACCTTAACGCTGACGACGATTTGCTGGCGTTTGTGCAGGGGCGCCTGGCGGATGCGTGGATGACCCGCTTTTTTGCGGTGCTGGGTGAGCAGAGCGACCGCGCACCGCTGCCTGGCGTGCCTACCAGCGCCTCTGGCAGCAAATGTTGCTGGCCCAGGTGCAGAATGCCAACTCGGGCGCCAGCCTATCCGCCCAGGACCAGCCGGCGCTGGCCCAGATTAAGCCCTGGCTGCTGGCCTGGGAGCAGCGCTTGCAGACTGCCACCGAGCGTGATCCCACTGGCTGGCCGCAGCTCGAGGCGGTGATAGCGCCTATGCAGCAGCGCCTCGATCAGTTGCTGGCGATCAGCCAGGAAACCCAGCAAGGGGTCAAGCGTCTTGAACAGGGCCTCCAAGAAAATCTTCGTCTGATGCTGGCTGTGCTGCGACGCTATGGGGTGGACCCAGACGATGTATCTCCCGACACGTCTGCTCTGGACCAGTGGCTTGAGCGCATTGTCAGCGATAGTGGGAGCCGTGATCCCAGTATCATCCAGGCCGACAGCACATTGCAGCTGCTCAACGATGGCGAGAGCTTTGTTGAAGAGCAGTATGCGCTCCATGCAATCGTCCAGCTGATTGCTTATGGCGTGGCGCGCTGGCAACCGGTGCCACGTTTACCTGAGGTTCAGATTAAAGGGCACTTATCAGCAGAAATACTGTGGCCGCTTATCACCGCACGGACTGATCTACCGCCCAACTGGCCGCAGGTCCTGGAGAGCCTCGCTTCGGCGGAGCTATGCGCACTGGTACAGGAATATCGTGAGCATATGTGGAAATTCCGCTTCTTCCGCCGCGATGATGCCCAGCGTCATGAGGCTCTTTTTGTCAGTCTGATGACGCGGATTGCGGTTGATGATGGCGCTAAACGGCTGTATGCCGCCGGCCTGTACCGGCTCTGCAGCTATCTACGTGATCCCAATGGTGGCCTGCCAGCACTGGTGCTCTACGATGACCCGCCGCCCGATCTACCGTCTCGCCCCGGCCCGCCGGCCCGTGCCGCGCTGACGCTGCTGCTGGCCGCCGCCCCTGGCCGCTTGCTTGACCTTAAGTAACTGTGCGTCTCCAGCCTCCTCCACTGATGGCGATACGCCCGTCGATGCGGAGTTTGAGGAAAAAGTATTGCAAGTAATCCGCGACAACCCGCAAGTCATCATCGAAGCCGCTAACGCCTACCGCCAACAGCAACAAGCAGAGGCACAAGAGGCCCAGGAAGCCGTGGCCCGCGAGGTGTTAAAGGATCCGAGTGGGGTCATTGGCGAGTCGCCGACCAAAGGGGCCGAAGACCGCAACATCGTCTTGTTTGAATTTTCTGACTTTCAATGTCCCTACTGTGCTGCGGCCTTGGACGCACTC
>JAAURD010000159.1 GCA_012034075.1 Chloroflexaceae bacterium
CCTGAGTACCATGGAAGAGTTCACTCGGGTTCCAAGAATAAACAGAATGAACCTGTTGGCAGCGGGAACGGGCTTCCGCCACGGCGGTCGACCCTTCCCGAGGGGGAGGGATCACCATGGTGACCCGGTATGGATCGCGGACTCCGGCTTCCTTCGTGACGAGATGTCTGTGGTTGGTCCCGGTTCTGGTACTTTCGGTGGGCTGCGCCCTCCCGGGAAGCGGAGGGGACGACGATCCGACTCCCACTCCGACACCGACGGCGACACCGACCGCGACACCGACCGCGACGCCAACCGAAACGCCCACAGTGACGCCGACCGAGGGGCCAACGCCGGAGCCGCCTGACTTTCTGGGCGAGCCGTTTCGGCTAGAGGTGCCGCTACTACCGCCCGGTCCAGAGGGCCAGATGCGGGCATTCTGGGTCGAAAATGCCAATCCGGGCATGTATACGCCAGAGCAGATCGATGAACTGGTCGAGCATGTTGTGCTGGCGAACGGCAATACCATCATTGCACAGATGCGCCGTCATGGTGATGCTATGTTTAACCGCAGCGTGGAGCCACGCTTTGTGGTAGACGGCCTGGCGCCGGCCAGTGCATTTGATCCGCTGGCCTATCTGCTTGAGCGGGCGCATGCATCCAATATTACCGTGCATGCATGGCTGGTTGTCACCGTTGTCTGCCCCGATTCCGGCGAATATCAGAAAGGCCATCCACAGCATGTGTGTACCGACCACGGCCCTGGGCATGACCCTGCCGATGTCTGGACCACGGCCGAGTACGATGGTCGGCAGGTTGGGCATTTGGATCCGGGGCATCCCGGCACCATGAACTATATGACGATGCTGGTTGCCGACCTGCTGCAAAACTATCCCGCGCTGGATGGGCTGCACTTTGATTTTATTCGCTATGGGGGTAGCACGTTTGGCTACAATGAGGTGAGTTTGCAACGGTTTCGCGAGGCGTATGGTTTGCCGGATGATGTCCGCCCGGAACCGGATGATGACGCCTGGAGCCAGTGGCGCCGTGACCAGATGACGGAACTGATGCGCCGTCTCTATTTGCAGGCGAAGGCGGTAAAGCCGACGATACAGGTGAGCATTGCTGCGATTAGCTGGGGCGACAGCGGAACGGGTGGACCCGATGATTGGAGCAATTCGCAGCCTACAAGGATGTCTTTCAGGACTGGCGTGGTTGGTTGCAACAGGGGATTATCGACTTTGCCGTGCCGATGCATTACTTCAAGGGCAATCTTGCCTTTCGGCGTGATTGGTATGATGCATGGCTGGCCTGGGACCGCGATACCATGCAGTATCGACCGATTGTTGCGGGCCTGGGGGCGTGGTTTAATACGCCGGCTCGCGTGATTGATCAGGCGTATCAGGCGTTGATGCCGGATGAACAGGGTCGGCGGCTGGCCGGCGTGGCAATCTATGACTACGACGAACCATTGCTCGATAGTAACCCCTGGCGGCGGCGGCAGTTTATGGAAGAATTGCGTGCCTATCTCTTCACCGAGCCGGCCGCACCGCTCGCGTTGCCCTGGATCACCAACCCGACCACGGGACATCTGCAGGGGCGTGCTACTTCGTTTGAGGGCGAGACGATAGCCCATGCGTCGGTCTGGATTCTGGGCAATGGTCGCTGGCATGTGTTGCGTGCTTCGGTCGATGGTTGGTATAGCGTTATGGACCTGGAGCCGGGCCTGTACACAGTGATTGTGCGCCATCCTGAGACCCATGCATTTTTGGTCAAACACTGGGTGGTTGTTCAGCGCGGTCGAGTGACCAGCGTTAGTGCAGGGACGTAAGCTCCACTAGCTGGACTCAATCTGGAGCACGCGCACAACGTTGGTTGGCATTGCTGCGCCGGTGGGATGCCCGCCCACGACGACAACGAGGTCGCCGGCGCTCGCTAAACCCGTTTCGGCCATAAGGTGCTGGATATGGGCATTGAGTGCCTCATCTGTTTCCAGAAATGGCGAGCGCATGGCGGTAACGCCCCAGAGCAAACTCAAGCGCCGCCAGACATCCTCTGAGGGCGTAATGGCAATGATGGGGATCATCGGTCGCTGATGGGAGAGCAACCGGGCGGTGTTACCGCTCATCGTAAAGGCGACAATGGCCTGTACATCAACCGCATCAACGAGCGCTCGTGCTGCTGCACTGATGGCCCTGGGCACGGTCCGTTGCTGGCCGATATCCAGCTTTGCACGGTCCTGGGCCATATACTGCCAGCCATGCTGTTCGGCCATCTCGGCGATGCGATGCATGGTTTGAACCGAATCGACCGGAAAGTGGCCGGCGGCGGTTTCGCCACTCAGCATCACCGCGTCGGTGCCATCCAGAATAGCATTAGCAACATCGCTCGTCTCTGCCCGTGTCGGTTGCGGCTGATTGATCATAGACTCAAGCATCTGGGTCGCCGTAATGACCGGTACACACGCCACATTGGCCGCACGAATCAGCTGCTTCTGAATGGATGGCACAAGTTCAGGCGATATCTCTACGCCAAGGTCGCCGCGTGCGATCATCACTCCATCGGTGACCTGTAAAATCGCCCCGAAATGCTCCAGCGCCTCGGGCTTTTCAATCTTGGCGATCACCGGTGTCTGCTTGCCGGCGGCAGCAATCCGTCCCTTCAAATCCTCAATATCCGCGGCCTGGCGCACAAACGACAGCGCAATATACTCTACCCCGTGTTCAAGCCCAAATTCCAGGTCGTCGATATCTTTGGCCGTCAGGGCTGGCGTGCGAATCTTGACGCCGGGGAGGTTGACGCCCTGCCGTTGGCGTAACGAACCACCGCGCACTATCTCCGTTTCAATGCGGTTACCAGCGCTCTGCAGCACACGCAGCTCAATCAGGCCATCGCTCACCAGAATGCGATCACCAGGCTCAACTTCTTCGGCCAATGCGGCATACGATATGCTGACGCCTTCGGCATTGCCGATGATATCGGACTGTGTCGTCAAGACAAAACGCTGTCCCGTCTGGAGCGTGACCGGTCCACCATCTACCAGGAGTCCGGTGCGTATTTTGGGTCCCTGCAAATCTTGCAAAATCGCCAGTGGATGATTCATCTGGTTAGCAACGTTGCGCAGGGTGGCAATATTGCGGGCATGGTAGGCGTGATCGCCATGGGAAAAATTCAGCCGTGCAACGTTCATGCCTGCTTCAAGCAAGCGTTTGATGATATCAGGTGTATCACTGGATGGTCCAATCGTGGCAACAATTTTGGTCCGGCCCATGTGGGTAAACCCTCCTTATGATCGAATGATCGCAAGCAACCTATCGCTTCAGGCTGCCCTCAAGTAATGCACGAAAAAAGACGCGATGGGTCAGTAGAAAGATCAACACTACCGGTAGCGCAATCATCACACTGGCGGCCGCCTGGACATGATAGGCGGTGGCAAACTCGGATTGAAAATCGAGCAGACCGACCGTTGCCGTGCGTGATTGAAACCGCCGCAACAGCACCACCGCAGCCAGAAACTCATTCCAGGTATCGACCAGATTAAACAGAAAGACCGCAAACAGACCGGGCAGTGACAATGGCAAAACGACACGCCATACTACGCCCAGCCGCGTAGCCCCATCGATCAGGGCGGCCTCTTCGAGTTCATACGGAATCGCATCAAAAAACTGCGCATCAACCAGATGCTCAACGGCACCCCGCCACCGGTATAGACCGCAATCATAATCGCATGGCTATCGAGCAGATGCAGGCTGCTGGCTAAGCCATACACGGGCACCAGATTGGTCAAGCCGGGCATCATCATCACCACCAGCACGGCAAATTGCAGCACCACACTGCCACGAAAGCGATAACGCGAAAAGGCATAGCCGGCCAGGGTTGCCACGGGCACAATCAGTAGCGAGGCGACCACCGAATTGACCAGCGTGTTGGGCAGATAATAGCGCACCATAAAGCTGTGCCAGACCTGCTGATACCCTTCCAACGACCAGTCGGGAGGAAGCAGCGTGGGTGGTGCGGTCAAGACCGTCGCCTGGTCTTTAAATGACGTCAGCACGGCGTAGAGCCATGGAAAGAGCATCAATGCACACCATGTCACCAGCAGACCATGGCTCACGACCGGCGTGAGCCACCGTTGCAATGGTAGTCGCAGCATATGCCTGTTCTTCTCGCCCCACCAGCGTTACGCGCCCGAAGGGTTCAGGTCGAACCGCCGGTTGCGATCATGGGTGGTGCGCTGGTTACCGTTTGAAAATCGAATTATACAGCTCGAGTTTTAGGCCACATTGTACACAGGTATTATCATTCACGCCATTCATGCGCACAACCCCTTGTTTCCGTGTAATCAGTGTATTGCCACATTTGGGACAAATTGTCGGTTGATCGGCCTCTCCGCCATAGACAAACTTCAGCCCGCCCTCATGGGCAATGCGCCGTGCAAACGCAACCGATGAGGCCGTGGCTGCACCGGCATCACCGGGGATGACATGCAGCGGCGCCTGATCGCCAAGCGTTGTGAGCATCCAGGCGACCATGGCACGTAGCTCATCAGCATCATCATTGACGCCATGATGCAGCCGCAAGGTCACCTCTACATGGCAATTCCAGCGGTGACGTGCGCGATCTGCCACGTCCAGCACACCTTGCCAGGCGGTAATACCCGCAAGCCGTTTGTACGCCTGTTCGCCAAAACCGCGCAGGTCGAGACTGATACCATCAAGATAATGCCCAAAACTATCGAGTGTTTCAAGCGTCATATAGCCATTGGTGATGATCGCCGTATACCGACTGGAAGCGCGGCAGGCCCGCAGCACATCGAGCACATAGTCACTTGAGACAGCCGGGTCACCATAGGCCCAGATGACCCCACGGCACAATTTTTTCAGGGCAAACACGGCTACGCGGTTTGGATCCAGCCGGCGTTGTTCAGACTCATCGGTGGGCGGTTGCGCATACTGGTTGCGTTGTTGATCGACCGGAAATGCATAGCCCCAACCACCAACCGTTAACACACGCGAATCAGGAAAAAAATGCCACAGGAGATGGTCTTCGATGGCGCCAATACTGGCGGCACTGATAAGACCATAGTGATGCAGCACAATGCCTTCCGTTGTACCGGATCGGACCTGACACTGACCGGTCTCACCATCACCAAGCTCACAGCGCCATTGACAGGCATCGCAGCGGGTTACTTCGGCACTGACACTGGTGGTGAGTTGTGCAAGTTGCATCAGCTCAAAACTCCTCCGGTTATTGCCCCAAAACATGGATGCGTGCAAGCCAGTTGCAGGACATAACCCAAACTCAATGATACCATCTCTCGGTCACCACGGCTCTCTGTTGTTGCAGCAGGCACCATAGACGCTCATGCTGCAAAGGATACAACGACGAGCAGACCAGCAAGTATCAACGCACACTGTCTGGTCAATGCTCCCCTTTCCCTATAGTACACATTTTTTGCAACTCGATCAAGTCACACAACAAAGCGATTGACAAGCGCGTGTCTCTTGTTGCTCCTGGCCCAGCACGCTGCGCCACTACGAATAGCAGTCTGCTGCGCCGCTACGAATAGCGGTCGTAGGACCGCAGCAGGCAATCTGATACCAAATTCGGATGATTACTTGTAAAATAGATAACGGTTATATGTCATTCTAAAAGCAAATTATCAAACCTCTCAATAGAAGTGATTACCCGAACCTGGTATGAGACCTTAACGGTTGCTATCGATAGGTATCGTACCAACGTCAAATTCATTGCCGATACGGCTGCGTTCATCGGTCAAGTAAGCCTCGCTGTGATTGAGATCATACCACCCTACCAGCCAGCGATAGTCACCTGGCGGCACATCTGCTGGTACTTCGAGCTCGAACACTTCACGCACGGCAGCATCGCCCCATGTGGGCGTTGGTTGCAACGCAAAGGTTGGCAGATGGACGATACGGGCATGTTCGACCCTCTCTAGCCGACTCACAGCGATAAAGCCCTGCCCCTGGCTCTCAGCAGTGCTGGCTGCCGGCTGCAACGCCCAGACAAAGGTGGCGCGGAAGCGACGGTTGCCAAGTGGCACCAGCTCGCTATCCCGCAAGGTCATCGTCTCACCAAACGTTGCCAGTGGTGCTGGTTGCGTTTCATAGACGACCATTTCGGCTTGCTGCGCCAGTGTGTCGCTGGCGCTAGCACCGCGCCGAAACAGCAGCAGGCCATCACGTGCGGTGACCAGGCCCATGTCCGGGTCACGCAGGGCCGTCGCAATCTCTTGCTGCTCGTAGGGCACGCCGCCCTGAAAGGTGTTGCCATCAACCGTGCGAAAATCAAAGAGCGCATCGGCCAGCACCGCCTCAACCTGATGAATGTGCTGCTGAAACAATGCCCGTTCGCGGTCACGCGGGTAGCGCACCAGATAGAGCGTCTCACGGCTGGTCAGGTGGGTGGCAGCAAAAGTCGAGGCCGCCAGCGCGACCGCCGCCGGTACCTCTTCGGCCAGAAACTGATCCCGCATGCGATCACGCCCCGTAATGCCATACGACGATGGATCCAGCCCCCAGCCAGGGGGGGCTTGCCAGAAGAGCGGGTTGAGCGGCGTATTCACCAGCGCCACTGAGACGAGCAAGACCACAACCAGCGTAAATTGTAGCTGTATGAACCACTGTGGCCAGTCGCTACGCTGCCGACGCCGTGCCGGCTGGCTGACACCAATGTGCCGTGCCTGTTGCCAGGCCGAACGCATGCGCGTCGTACCATCGATGGCAGCCATCATCAGAAATGGTACCACCAGTGCATAATGGTGATACCGAAAATCAAACGATGGCCCTGGACCGGTGGAGAGCAGCACCGCACCGCCAATCAGCAAGCCGGGCCAGAGCCAGCGCCAGCCGCGCCAGACCAGCAGCAGCGGCGGCGCAAAGACCACCAGGCCGTGAATAAACCGTGCAGCCCCAGTCGCGCGAATGTCATCAAAAGCACCAAAATAGTGGGCCACATAGCCAGCCGAAGTGGTAGCAACCCCGCCTACCTCTGGCGCAAACCAGGCGCGAATGCCCAGGAACGCCACCGCACCATAGATCGCAGCTGCCGCCAGGGTGATCACGCCAACACGCCGCTGTTTTTCCCACAGGATAACGATCAGACCAATCGCGGCGACGGCCAGAGCCGCATACACTTTGCAGCTCAGCGTCAGGATCACAAACAGCGTGTACATGCGCCAGGCGCGGCGGTCCAGCGCATCCAGCGTAAAGAGAATCAGCGGCATCGCCAGCGTATCGCCATGAAAGTCAAACAGCACGCTGGTCTGTGCGGTGGGATAGAGCAGATAGACCAGCGCCAGCGTGCGAGCCGCGAGCAGACTGCCACTGCGGCGCACGGTTATCCAGTACACCGGCAGGGCGCCCAGCGTAAAGAGCACCGCCTGAATGATCACCAGCAGACGCGGGTCGGGCCAGAGCGCATAGCCAGGGGCAATCAGAAAGTAGATCAGCTCGACGTGGATGCTCAGCCGGCTGCGTGCGCCCACATCATACGAGGTGACCATAAGTGGCTGCCCCTGGGTTGCACTCCAGATCGCCTGCGCCATATTGCCCAGATCAAACATCCCGGCGTTATAGCCAGCATACCGCGCGATACTCAGGCCGGTCAACATACTGCCGATACCCACCATGGGCAGCAGCAGCCAGAGATCGCGATACCAGCGCGGGTGTGATCCGGCTTCGGTGTTGGCGGTTGCGTGATTGACCTGGGAATCAGCAGGTTGCTGTGGATCATCATCCGACGGTTGGCTTGTGTGTGTTGAAGTGGGCATAACCTGTTCTGGTACGCAGCGTCTGCTCTGATCATTAGTATACCACATCAGGAACAGCTCTGGTATTTTACCTATCCAGTTCCTTTCTGCTGCTGCCCAGCGCCTGTTGGTTGCACACGTTCATTATCGTTCATGGTATACTAGACGCTAAAGATTATGGCATACCATTTTGATGTGTTGGGACTCGGTGTGGCGTCCCTCGATTTTATTGGTGTGGCGGCGCAGCCACCAACATTAGGGGCCAAACAGCCGGTCGCCGAGTGGCTTGAGGCCGGTGGTGGACCGGTGCCCACTGCCATGGTCACACTGGCACGTCTGGGCTTACGCACCTGCATGGCTGGTGCGGTGGGCGATGATATGTATGGTCAACGTGTGCTCGATGACTTACAACAGGCCGGTGTCGCAACCGATGGCATGCAGGTACGTCCGGGGCGGACACACGTAGCATTTGTGCTGGCTGAACCCAAAACCGACCGCCGGACCATCTGGTGGTACCACGACCGTAGCGTATTTGATACCCTTGAGCTGGATGCTGATCTGGTCCGTTCGGCGCGGGTGCTCCATGTCGATACGCATCTGCCATACACTGCCATCAGGGCCGCACGGGTGATGCAAGCCGCCGGTGGCCTGGTGATGCTCGATGCTGAACGCATACGCGAAGGCACGTTGGAATTGCTGGCCCTGTGTGATGTACCGATTGTGTCGGAAAACTTCAGTCGTGCGGTGACCGGTGAGGCCGACCCGGCGCTGGCTGCCTGGATTTTGCATGAGCGCTATGGCCGCTTGATTGTGGTCACGTCGGGTGAACGAGGCAGCTGGTGCGTTGGCCGCGGCGAGTCCTTTCATACGCCGGCTTTTCAGGTTGATGTGCAGGATACGACGGCGCCGGGGATGTCTTCCATGGTGGGTTTCTCTATGGCCTGCTGCAGGGCTGGCCGCTGCAACAGGTTGTCCGCTTTGCCAGTGCCGCGGCGCCATGGCCTGTAGTCGGGCGGGCGGCCGGGCGGGTATCCCCACCCGCGCCGAGGTGGAGGCATTTCTCGCACGGGCGGTGCCGCGGCGTTAGGCCTTGCTTATGGATATTGCCGATCACATTCGTTTAAAGACAGCGCGATTGCTGCTGCCGAAACTCTATCCGGTGCTGCGTCAACAGTTTCCTCAGGCACTCTGGGGCGGCAACCCCCATCTGCGCCAGGTGGCGCTCACCTTTGATGATGGGCCGCATCCTGGTGATACCCCGCAGCTGCTTGAGGTGCTGGCACGGCACCAGGTCAGCGCCACGTTCTTCTTTCTGGGGACACGGGTCGAAGCCTATCGTCAGCTTGTACTACAAGTAGCCCAGGCTGGGCATCATATAGGCAGCCATGGCTACTTCCATCGCCCCTTTCTCTTTGAACCGCCCGAACGTCTGCAACAGCAGCTGAGCGTGGCCCAAGCGCTCATCGCACAATCGGCGCAACGTGCGCTCATCGAGGTGCGCGATCTCCGACCACCCTATGGCCTGGCACTTCCCGATGTGTTACAGCGTTTGATTGCCTGGAACTATCGCCCAGTGATGGCAACTATCTTGCCGTTACACTGGCTGCAATCAGAAGAACTCTCTATCGCCGAGGTGATGAGCCAGGTGCGCCCTGGTTCGCTGATTGTGCTGCACGAGGATAAAACGGGCGGCCCACCGGTAGCGCAGCTCACCGATCATGTGCTGACCCGGCTGAAGGATGCCGGATTTGAGCTGATTACGATTGACCAGATGTGGCAGTCGCTGGCGGGCGCTGAGGCTGAGTAGAAGCGGCCGGGGCGCAGGATCCTGCACCCCGCCGTTGCAGTGTCTACGCGTATTATTCGAGAGAGATCGTGATCACCGCCGCCTCAGTCCACTGGTTGTTCACCTGACCGCGTACCATCACCGTAACCGGCCCAGGATGGAAGAGATTATGGGCCGGATTATCCGGATGAATGGCGTATTCCGGGCCATCCAGTTTGCCAGTGTTGCCCAGGTTCTCCCAGACCATCCGATCATCCTGGAAGAAGCCCCACAGATAGCCACTTGCCCCTGGGACATCGGTGACCTTAAACATATACGAGCCATCGTAGCCCAGGACCTGACCATGGAGCGGGTAGATAAACTGTGGTCGCTGCAATTGCGATGGTGGGATCGGATAAGGGTCTGGGTCTGGGTCTGACTGCGTAATCTCCAGATGGATCGTAATCACCGCTGCCTCGGTCCAGTTTTGATTGACCTGCGCACGGACCATTACGACGACCGGCCCAGGGTGAAAGAGACCATGGGCGACATCGTCCGGATGAATGGCGTATTCTGGGCCATTGAGTTTACCAGTGTTGCCCAGGTTCTCCCAGACCATCCGATCATCCTGAAAGAAGCCCCACAGATAGCCACTTGCCCCTGGTACATCGGTGACCTTAAACATATACGAGCCTTCGTAACCCCAGGATTTGACCATGGAGCGGGTAGATAAACTGTGGCGCCTGCGGTGTTGGTTG
>JAAURD010000009.1 GCA_012034075.1 Chloroflexaceae bacterium
GACCGGCCGATGGTGATGACAATGACAGAAGGAATCTCCATGGAACGGAATGCAATCAAAAAACATCTTCCCGCCTTGCTCTTATTGGTTCTCTGTGTGGCTCTTGTTGCTATTGGTATGTCGACTCTCCTGGGGGGCAGAGTGTCCGAAGTGTTTAGCGATGTGGATTATGGTTTGGACGGAGGGTCAGTCGGTTCATCCGTCCCTGGTGCTGATCGCGGACCAGTGATCCATGACACCGGACGTGACGAGCCGATCACGCCGGGTGGAGCGACCCGCCGACCGGAAGGGCAACCGGCTGCACTCAAGGCCGGTGAAATCAACGACAATGAAGCCTTCAGTGAGTACCTGACTTACCTTGACAACTATCACTCACCGATGAGCGTTCATCTGGTTGATGTCCAGGAGCGCTATATCATCAGTGTCCTGAACGATCAGCAGCAACCACTCTACGACACCAGCGTGCGTGTGTATCGTGGGCAACGCCAACTCTTTGCTGGGCAAACCTATGCCAACGGTCAGATCCTCTTTTTACCTGGTCTCTATGGCATAGACGTTGATACCCGCGATGAGAAAGATGAGCGTTATTTCCGCGTCGTTGCTGAGCGCGGGGACAGTTCCGTTGAAACGACTATTGATCGCCAGCGACGGCAACAGCTGGTTGAGCTGACCCTTGAAGGTGCCAAACCTCCCGCCGAACTGCAACTCGATATGCTCTTTTTGCTCGATACCACCGGCAGTATGGGCGATGAATTAGGACGGATCCAGGCAACTATCGATAGCATTGCCCAGCGTATCAATGGGTTTGAGCCGCGACCATCTATTCGCTATGGTCTGGTTGCTTATCGTGATCACGGAAGCGATGAAGCCTATGTCACCCTGACCTATGATTTTATCGATGATCTGGCAACCTTTCAAAAGCTTCTCAACGGTCTGGATGCGAATGGTGGTGGGGATACCCCCGAAGCACTCAACGAAGCACTGAACCAGGCAGTAGAGCATGTTTCCTGGTCAGATGATGCTGTCCGGCTGATCTTCCTTGTGGCTGATGCTGGACCACACATAGATGAACCTGTAGTGCAGACCAATGCCAATGACCAGTATTCCGGCGAAGGCTATATTGGTGAAGCACGTAAGGCAATTGCTCAGGGAGTTAAGATATATGCCATTGCTGCCAGTAATACTGATACCATGGCCGAGTATGTCTTTCGTCAGCTCGCGCAGCAGACGATGGGGAGCTTTATCTTTCTCACCTATCAGAGTGGTGCAAGTGGCGGTGCGCCGGGGGAATATCGTGATGATATTGAGGCCGGGCAACAGCAATATACTGTTGAACGCCTGGATGATTTGATTGTACAGGTGGTTGAACGTGAACTGGCACAGGCTAGTGGCTTATAAATCAACTATCTGGTTCTTATTGTGCTATAAGCTACACGGGCGCGGCCTGCAAGCCGCGCCTACGGCCGACGCGTGCGTGCGGTCGTCCCGACCGCCGTGACTCCCCCCTCCCCTTGTGGGAGAGGGGTTGAAAGTGCCGAAGAGCCGACAACAATAAGAGACTCCCCTCTCCCATTGTGGGAGAGGGGCCGGGGGTGAGGGGTTGCGACCTCCGTCTCATATCGATGAACGCCATTTGGTATTACAGGGTGTGGACCATCGGTATCCACGCAACCAGCGTTACCGTCAACACAACCAGAACAACGACTGCCAGACAATAGGCAATCACGGTCCAATCAACCAGACGTGCAGCTGTGAGGTACGGTACCCAGCGCAGAGGCTGATCAATATCCGCCTGAATAGCACTCAAATCAGCATCTACCTGGTGGAGTTGCTGCTGGGCTAGGGCAACCGCTTTATCCGCTTCAGTTTGTCGGTCATCTGGTATAAGCTCGCGCAGGTGAACAATAAGCTGGCCCAGTACTGCGTTATATGCATATCCCGTTGACTCCGATATTCCTTGATCAACCGCCATCATGATTTGCTGTCCTTTCCATGCAGTATCTTTGTCATTGCCTGTCGATAAGTATAGCACAAATTTTCTAAAAGAAAATCATCAGGATCATGACAACTGGCTGACATATCGTTTCTACGATGCTGCATCGTACCAGGTCTGTCTTGCCACAACGCTGTTTGTGATTGGGTCTTCCTGGTCTATACGCAAGGAAATCAAGCAATCATTTGTCAACGGAGATAAAACAATGTATGATACGATATAAGGATGTTTTGTAACGATGTGAGAAACACATGGCGAGGAGGCCATTGGTGACAACGACACTGTATTTAATCCGACATGGCGAAACTGACTGGAATAGAACCAAACGCTGGCAGGGCCATGCCGATGTTCCGCTGAATGAGCGGGGGCAGCAGCAGGCCCAACTGCTGGCCCAATATATGCGTCGCGAGGGGATTCATTTCGATGCGATTTATAGCAGCGACTTGACCCGTGCCTACCAAACGGCCTGGGAACTGGGCGCGGCACTGCGTGTGGCAGTACAGCTTCTGCCGGCGCTGCGCGAAATTGATGTGGGTACCTGGAGTGGTCTTACCATTGAACAGGTACGCGAACAATACCCGGTGGAAGTGGCTTTACTCGACGAGGGCCAGGATATTCCGCGTGGTGGCGCCGAAAGCCTCTACGCCCTCTCCAAGCGCGTTGTCGATACGGTTGAGTCGCTTACTGCACAGCATCCCAATGGCATGCTTGCCCTGGTAATGCATGGCGGTCCAGTACGGGCCTTTCTCGCTCATGCCGCCGGACAGTCCTTTAGTCCTCACCATCAAGGGCCATCAAAGCACATTGGAAATACATCGATGAGCATTGTCCAATATGATGGCTCAGGTTGGAAGATTGTCGCGGCGAATAAGATGGCCCATCTTGAGAGTCAGATCGCTGGTACTGATCTTATTTCTGCACCACCGGATGAAGCGGCATCACCACAGAGCTGGGTGCCGCTGTATTTGACGTTTGTTACATCGACGGTCAGCGATACCTCGTGGAAACCTGGTTATCAGCAAGAAGATCATTAGCAGCCGCACACAGCCTTGCGAGGTCCGTTTTGAACAAGCGATAGGTTCTTTGAGGAACGCCGTATGGACAATCACTATACGATTGATACGCCCGAAAATATCGAATTTCGGTATGACATTGCTGGTATTGGCTCACGCTTTTTAGCGGCTCTTGTTGATACCATCTTGCTCGGTCTCTTGCAAATCTCGGTGCTCTTTCTTATGTTTTTTCTCATCTCCCGCACAAATGTTGGGAACGATGATGGTTTGACCAGTATCATTCTGGCGGTTGGCTTTCTGCTCCTGTTTTTCTTTCAATGGGGTTACTTTCTATTGTTTGAAATGATCTGGAATGGTCAATCACCAGGAAAGCGGATGGTCAGGCTGCGTGTTGTGCGTGAGGGTGGGCGACCAATCACGTTTGGTGCATCAGCAGTGCGCAATCTCATACGGATAGTCGATTTTTTACCTGCGTTCTACGGTCTGGGCGTGGTCGTCATGTTTATTGATCGCCGTGTACGCCGGCTCGGTGATCTGGCAGGCGGAACACTGGTTGTCAAAGAACGTCATGCCCTCTCCCTGGAAAGTCTTACTTCACGGGCTGTTCCGCTGCCACCCCCCGCTCTGCAATTGCCGAACGCGACAACGCGCGGTCTGTCCCCAATGTCCATCTGCTCACCGATGCAGATTATGATCTGGTTCAGGAATTTTTGCGCCGACGGCCAGAGTTAGACATGGCAAGTCGCCGTCGTTTGGGTCAGCAACTGGCAACCAGGCTGACCGAACGCTTACAGGTAAGCACTGGTGCTACGGCGCCTGAGGTGTTTTTGGAACGTCTGGTCCGTGAGTATCGGCTCAGTCGTCAGGAGACTGCACAATCGAGTCAGCCGGCGGTTGAGCCATAAGCAGCTTCAATAATCAGTGACTCCGCCTGTTGTTGTGCATTGGCTTGCTGTTGTGCATCGAGCATAATCCGGTCGCTGAAGCGTCGAAACCAGGTTTCCTGCCGCCGGGCAAAGGCGTGCGTATCATATTTGAGTCGCTGCACACTGTCTTCGAGATTGCTGTTCCCCTCCAGGTATGGTCGAAATTGCACATATCCCAGGCTTGAGAGGGCTGGCAAATGCCAACCATAGCCCTGTTCCTGGAGCGACTGTACTTCCCCAAGCAGCCCCCTGGTCATCATCGCTTCCACACGGGCATCAATCCGCTGATACAGATCAGCCCGTGGCATGCTCAGATGCAACGTAAGCATGCGATATGGTGGGGTTTGACGCCGTTGCTGGGCCGAGATGGGCTGACCGGTCACATAGTACACCTCAAGCGCACGGATGATCCGTCGTACATTGGTCGGTTCGATCCGAGCAGCAGCCTGCGGGTCCACCGCTGCAAGTTGCGCATAGAGTGCCGGTGCCCCGTCGTTCTCTGCCTGTTGCAACAACTGGGTCCGCAGTTCGGGCTGGGGGGCCACCTTCGGAATAGACCAGCCTTCGAGCATCGCCGCGAGATACTGTCCCGTACCCCCAACCAGCAGCGGCAAGCGTCCTCGTGCAACGATATCGATGAGCGTTTGCTGTGCGTGTTCCTGGTAGGTTGCGAGAGAGAAGGCTTCATCCGGCTCGACCAGATCAAGCAGGTGATGGCGAGCAGCAGCCTGTTCGGCATCTGTCGGCTTGGCGGTGCCAATATCCATCTTGCGGTATATTTGCCGCGAGTCAGCTGATATGATCTCGCCCTGGAAGCGCCGCGCCAGTTCAATCGCCAACGCCGTTTTGCCCACGGCAGTTGCGCCAACCAGAGCAATAAGCAGGGGCTGTTCAGACTTCACGTTCATAGGGGTTGGCGATCATTACCCGATTGCGTCCGGCTGCCTTTGCTCGATAGAGCGCGGCATCGGCGACTCGTATCAATTGTTCCGATGTGTTTCCATGGAGCGGAAAACATGCAATACCAAGCGAGATGGTTATGCTATCAAGTGGTCGCCCCTGATGATACACCTGGAGCAGACAAACATCGGCGCGGAGCTTCTCCGCTCGTCGGATCGTATCTTCGAGCGATGCACCGGGGAGAATCAGCGTAAACTCCTCGCCGCCGAAACGGCAAGCAACATCCTCTTTGCGCGTCTGTTGCGGTAAAAAATCTCCCATCGCTTGCAGTAAAACATCACCGCCATCGTGACCATACCGGTCATTGTAGCTTTTAAAGTGATCGATATCGAGCATCATAATACTGAGAGGATGTTGGTGGCGCTGCGCCCGACTCAATTCACGACGCAGCGTTTCATTGAGGTACCGGCGGTTGAACAGGCCAGTCAACGGATCCCGAATAGCCTGTTCGTGTAATTGCTCACGCAGATACAAGTTGGTCAGGGTCAGGCTCAGCTGATCAACTATCATAATTGCCAAACGTTCCCAGTGTTGACGTTCATGCACTGGTTTCTCTGGTATCCCGTACATGCTCAGCACACCAATAGCCTGTCCCTGGGCAACAACAGGAACGCAAAGATACCGTCGTTGCTCGTTGTCAAAGGTGTTGTTACAGAGCAGTGCCCGTTGTTTTTGATTGAGCAGATCATCCTGTTGGAGTGCTGGGCAGATATCGCAAACATGGCTCTCGACAAAGACCGTATCACCCCAGCTGGCAACCGTGATGTACCGTTGTTCACCAGTATCAACCATGTGCAAGCCAACCGCAAATTGTTCAAAGAGCTGACGGATAATCCGCTGCATCGCCTGGTAAACCTGATCCACCTGTTGGCACTGTTGTAGGGTTTCACTTAACCAGTTCAGGAGAGTCATCTCACGGTTATACTGTTCAAGTTCTTTAATCCACAACGTAAGCTGATGATTAGCTTCCGTGAGTGCCTTTTCGATGTCTTTGCGTTCGGTCATTTCGGTGGCAATGCCACCAATCGCATAGATCTGGCCCTGTTCGTTCCGCAGCGGGAATTTGCTTAAGAGGAACGTGCGTTCCATTGCATTCAGGACGACCGAAATCTCTTCTTTCTGGGCCTGACCTGTGCTGATAATCAGGGCATCGTTGGCCGTCAGTGACTGGGCGATAGCTTCGGGTATGAGTTCATGATCGGTCTTGCCTATAATATCTTCGATGCGATGACCGATAAGATCAGCATAACTTTGATTGCAAAGCATATACCTCCCTTCAATATCACGTATCCCAACAAACGACGGTGAGTGATCGAGCAAGCTCAGGAGCAGTCTCTGGCTCTGCTGTAACTGTTCTTCAAGCCCAAGAGCAGTCTCTGGCTCTGCTGTACCTGTTTGCTTGCGTTCGCTCATATCATGACTGACCACCTGAAACTCGATAATCTGGTGCTGATCATCGAAGATCGCGCGTTCTGTCCATTTTTGCCGACGCAACATCCCATGGGCATCGAAAACGCAATGTTCGCCAGTCACGTACTGGTCCTCTGGTCTCAGCCTGGCAAGCTCATCAAGCAGAACAGCCTGCTCTGCTTCGGCAAAAATGACTGGATGGTGCGACCGATCAGGTCAGTTTCAGTCTGACCAAAGTAGCGGCACCAGGCTTGATTCACAAAGCTGAGTGTCCCATCAGGTGCAAAACGACAGATCAATTCGGTTTGATCGTCAATAACCGCTCGATATTTGGCCTCGCTGGTACGCAGAACGGCTTCTATCTGTTTGCGTTCCATGATTTTGTTCTGTAAAGACAGTGCAAAAGCGTATAAATGGACATTGTCCTCAAATCGTACAGGTCCTTCATAAGCAAACAACCCATTTCCTGGCAACACCTATCGTACCGACCGGTCACATAGGTTACCATCGTGTGAGGCTAGTTTGAGCGTTGTCGCTACGGGATATCCCGTTGTCGCTTTGTTGCATGTGTGTTATTTGTTTGTAGAGGATTACTGATGATGGCTCTGATTGTCGCTATGCCAGTGTGCCCGCGCGACAATCTCGGCTGGACAGGCATAATTCCCATCTTGCGATATGTCTCCCCCCTGTGCCTGTACCGCTGCAACGGCATCAGCTTCTAATTCAACCACGTTGATTGCACTTTCCCAGGTAAAGGAACCATCATCATCACGGATATGCCGCGAAACGAAGGCTCGACCATTATGAACACTAATGAAGATTTCTTGATGGCGTGACATTATGCACTCCCTTTGCGCTAACGAATTATGCCCACTGCCCTGCAAACACCCATGAGAATATGCTATACTCTTTCTATTGTACTACATGGCAGCACCTTTATGATAGCCGTTCAACGCCGAGACACCAAAACGCTGGTGATTGTATGGAAACCAGAAAGCATGCCAGCTATGGTCGCAAGCAGTGAATCACAAACCGCTGATGTTCATGCATTGCGCTCTTCCCGTTTTCATTATTGTCTGGTTTGCGGTCTGCCCATCCTTCACGTGGCTCCCGCTACCGATGATCTCTGCCAGGCCTGTAGCGTCGCTCGCGGTCTTGAAACGATGGCTGAAATCATCAGTCAACAACAGCAGCAGACGTTGATCGAGCATCTGTTGCACCTCAGCCAGCAGGCGCACCAGCGTGGTCAGACCGATGCAGCCTACCATGCGTTGACCGCTGCGTATCATGCTGCGTATCGTCCTGCTCATCTCGAAGCGATTATCGCCATGGCGCAACAACGAATAGCAACCTGGGAGCATGTGCTGGATGAATGTGGGGCGGTTCGGGCTGAAGATTACCGGCAACTGGCCCTCTCAGCACAGCACATGAAACAATCGTATGATGCCTATCCATGGTAGTATCTGTTGTACCAGTCGAGCAATACCAATCCTGTTGTGATCTGAACGCTGTTGTTCGGTATCTCTTTAGCCCTGTCTATGCTATAATTATAATGATATACGATTTCAAAGAATCGGGAACCGCAGAAACCTACGGAGGCAGTGCTATGAAAGATTCCGATATCGATGTATTGCGATCACTGACTCGTCTGCTGGTGGGGGCCAGTCTGATTGGTATCGATCAGCTCCGTGAACAAGTCGCTCGTTGGGAAACGGCCACGCTAGAGGCATTAACACCGCCCGCTGATGATGCGACGGATGTTTCCAACCCAACCGAACTCGCAAATCAGAACGTTTCCGATGCATCGTGGTGGATGAATGGTTCCCATCGGCTGAATCATCTGCGCCTGAACCTGAGCATGCATTGAGTCCCTTGGCCTATGCGCTGATTGGCTGCCTCTTTGAAACGCAGACGCGGTTGAGCCAGACGCTCCAGACCGCTGAACAATTGGGGAATACTGTTGCGGTAGCGCTGCTGCCGGTCCATGCCGAGCTACGCACAAACCCAACGTGGGCCCCGCTCTATCAACGTTTTGATGATCTGGTGCTACGTGGTGAGCACGAAGTTGCCCGTTGGGTCGTTCTGGGCCAGCAAGAACACCGTCATAGTCAACTCTTGCTCAAGAATGCACTGCGTATCAGCGCCGAAACATCGATCCAGCAGGTTGTTCAAAACCCAGAGATACAGGACTTGGTGCAGCAACAGAGTGTGGGCCTCGCCAGCGAGATGGTCGAAGAGGTGCGCGAACATGCCGTCAGTACGGATACCTTTCTCGAACGATTTGTCCGTCATGTACTCAAACGTCCACAGCGTGAAGATTTGCCACCGCCACCGGTTGAGGTTCGCTTGAGTGCAGCCCGTCTGAAGACTTCTGAAGGCTAAGGGTATGGAGACCAGACAGAAAAGCCTGCTCGGTCAGTATGCTGGTTTTGCCAGTCGCCTGATAGCCCTGTTGATCGATGGGGCTATTCTGATTATTACCATGAACCTGGTCGTCTGGTCGCTCCGCACCTTTCGCGATTTTCTCGATACCTTTTTACTCTTTGGCTCGCTACGCTCCTGGCCTATCTTTGATGACCCCTCGCAATCAGTCAGTATTACTGTTAGTAGTACGCTGCTGATTATTGGCTACCATGTGCTTTTTGTGTTTATCGTGGGTCAAACACCCGGCAAAATCTTTATGGGTTTGCGGGTTGTCTCTGTTGATGGCAAACGCGTTTCCCTTTTCCAAGCATTGATTCGCTTTTTGACCTATTCCGTTTCGGCCATCTTTCTCGGAATGGGGTTTCTCTGGGTGCTGCTTGATGATCGCCGTCAATGCTGGCACGATAAACTTGCCCATACCTATGTGGTTTATGCCTGGGCTGCGCTTCCTGATGAAGCCTTTCTTTCGCAGCAAATTCAGCAACTCAAAGGTATGTCGCGTAAACGTCGTGGTTAGATGCTGTCATCTTGCCCAGAGCGAGATCGTCCAGTTGCCCTTGCTCGTTTTCAGGTAATTGAACTTGCCAATTGCGTTTACAGATGAGCATGTGCTATAATGGAACCATAGACGACAACGTATTTCGCTGAGAGACGCCTGTCAGTGAGTGTTTACGGTTTTTGCCTTGTCTCGATAACTTCATTCGCTCTGAAGCCAGAATATACGTTGCAGCGCATGAGCGAGGATGATTCGGTGTAATCTCACGGTCATCAACTGCGCAGGGAAACGGACTGTATGATTACAGATGGCACCCAATCTCCGGTTAGGGAGAACCAGCATGGATGGGTGGGCCATCGGTTTTGTTGCCTGCCCCTGGTAATATTGGGCAGAGGAGTGGTGGATTGATGCTTGTCAAATTGTTCGTCGGAAACCTGCCTTGGAGTGTTGGTGATACCCAATTGGGAGATCTATTTAGTCCTCATGGAACCGTACAGAGTGCTCGTGTCATCACTGATCGCGAAACTGGGCGTTCTCGGGGATTTGGCTTTGTCGAACTCGAGACCAACGACATCAAGATGGTCATTAGTGCAACCGATGGTCTTGAAGTGCAGGGACGGCCACTGCGTGTGAACGAAGCAGAAGAAAAGAATGCCGGTGGCGGTGGAAACCGCGGACGTCCACCTCGTAGTGGATCACGCGGACGATTTTAATACTTATACCTCCATATGTTGCTATACTTCGCAATATATGGAGGTTTCCGTTTCTTCTATTCTGCTATCTGCGGGTTGCCTGTACCCGCTAGATAGCGTACCTCTTGTAGTAATGCCTCAAATGTATGGGTTCCTTTTTGCAGGGTACGTTCGACCGATAGATGGAGCAACTGACGCTCTTCGGAGCTTAGCTCTTTGGCTGTAATGACAACAATCGGCAAGTTTTGTCCTGCTTCTGTCGCTCGCAGCGTGCGAATGACATCAAAGCCATCCATCTCAGGCATCATCAAATCGAGTAACAGCAAATCTGGCGGGTCTGCCTCAATCGCTTCTAGCGCCACTTTGCCATTGGGTGCCTCCTGTACCAACCAGCCCTCGCGCTCCATCATGCGCCGCAACATCTCACGGGTGTCATGATCATCTTCGGCGATGACTACCCGACCAGGCATAGCCATCAGGTCGCGGGTTGCCTCTGCACGGTTCCCATCCTGTTGGTTGTCTCTTGCATATTTCCGCACAATCAAGAGTAGTTGCTCTTGTGTGATGGGCTTGATCAGATAATCGGCTGCACCAAGCAACAAACCCATCTCACGATCATCGACCATAGTTAACATAATCACTGGGATATGGCGCAATTCCTCCTCGGCTTTGAGGGCGGTGAGCACGGTCCAACCATCCATACCGGGCATCATCGCATCCAGGGTAATAATATCGGGCTTTTGGCTCTGTGCCAGGCGCAAACCCTCTTCACCACTCGATGCGGTTAAGACTCGTAGCCCTTCGCGGACCAGCCGCCGCCGAATGAGATCACGTGCAGCAGGATCATCATCAATGCTCAGGACCGTGATCGTTGCTGCCGCATGCTGTTCGGCAGTTGGCAATGTGGCGTGTAATGGTGTTTGTATCACCGGTGTTTGAGCAGTGCTGTGACGCTGTCCATCGTCTACGCCTGCGGGCGTCACGGCATGCACCGGTAAGCGCACGGTAAAGGTGGAACCGGTGTCAACAACACTTTGTACCGTAATATCTCCTCCCATCATCTGGCAGAAATGGCGACTGATCGTGAGACCGAGCCCGGTACCGCCGTATTTGCGTGTTGTAGAGACATCAGCTTGAGAAAATGATTGAAAGACGTCATTCATTTGCTCTGATGACATGCCGATACCGCTATCAATGACCTCAAAAAGAAGGTATTCCTGGGAATTACTACCTTCTTCAGCAGCATGTTCATCTGCACGTTCACGGCGAATAACGAGCTTTATGCTGCCTTGATGCGTAAATTTGCTGGCATTGCTCAACAGGTTGAGCAATATCTGGCGAAATTTCGTCAGATCAGCATACATGTCCGGCAGGTTTTCGGCTAATTCGACGATCAGGGTGTTCTGATTTTTATCGATCAGCGGACGCACGGTGGTGATAACATTCTGGATGATCGGTGCAACGGCAAACGTCTCTGGATAGAGATCCATGCGCCCGGCCTCGATTTTGGAGATATCCAGAATATCGTTGATGAGTGCCAGCAGATGCGTGCCAGCAGTGCGAATCTTCTGGAGATCTTGCAGGGTGTCGAGCACTTCTTCGCCATCGGCTGAACGCTCTTGCATATCATCGAGCAGCATTTCGCTGTAGCCAATAATGGCATTGAGCGGGGTGCGCAGTTCATGGCTCATATTTGCCAGGAATGCGCTTTTGGCCTGATTGGCTGACTCAGCCATGTCTTTGGCCTGCTGCAATTCCTCTTCCATTCGCTTGCGTTCATCGATATCGACAAACGAGCCTTCATAATAATCAGGTCGGTTCTCCGGTTGCCGTATCAGCCGAATGCTTTGCCATACCCAGAGGGTACTGCCATCGCGTCGGTAGATACATGTTTCAACGCCAGAGATGGCATCCTGCTCTTGCAATGCGGCGAGCAGCATGTGCTGTTGCTGTGGATCAACATAGAGCGTTTCCCAGCTATGCACCATCTGGCGCAGGATATCATCTGGGTGTTCATACCCGCAGATTTGGGCAAACGCCGGGTTGGCGCTGATCAAAGAGCCATCGAGCGCCATTTGAAAGATGCCCTCATTGGCCTGTTCAAAGATACTGCGGTAGTTTGCTTCAGCTTCACGTAGTGCTGCTTCAGCCTTCCAGCGTTGTACCGTAGCGCCCAGCAATCCGGTCGCAACACGGAGCGCATCAATTTCGGGTGGTCGCCATTCACGTTCTTGCTGGCAATCATCAAAGCCAATAAACCCCCAGAGTTCACTCCCAGTAAAGACTGGTACAATCAGCAATGAGTAAATCTGCTGTGATTTGAGGATCTGCTTCTCTGCTTCGGGGAAGGTGCGGATATGCCCATAAATTGGCTCGCCTTGTAACAGAATTGGCTCCAGCGCTGGAATGGGCCATGGCGGCAGGATAATCCCTGAATATCGGCACGGTGCTTTTTGGGGGCAACACCATCGGCTACCCACTCATACATTGGATACATACGCATATCATGGTCGTCATCCAGGCGTAGTTCAAAGATATAGACTCGGCTCACCTGGGTAGCCTGTCCCAGTCGCTGCAGCGCTCCCTCAATATGCCCATCAAATTCGCCCAGTTCAAGCAACTGATGCGCAGCAAAGCTCACGCTCTCCAGAATTGCGTCGCGTTGTTGTAGTGTCTCTTGTGTGTATTTGCGCTCACTAATATCGCGAAAAATACCGATGCCAAAGTCTTCACCACCAGCCTCAGCTATGGTGAGCGTGGTTTCTACGGGAAAGGTAAACCCCTCTGCATGCAGTGCGGTCAACTCGTGATAAATGGCATCACCATCGGGTGCGGGCAACATTTCGCCTGGGGCCAACAGCACCGTCACGGAACGTCCTAACAACTGCGATTGGGGATAGCCAAAGAGTATCTCGGCGGCCGGGTTCACGGCGGTAATCGCCTGGTTCTGGTTTTGGAAGAAGACTATCGCATCAATGGTGGTCTGGATCATGGCTTCATGTTGGCGTGTCGTCTGTTCCAGTGCCTGCATGGTGGCGTTATAGCGAGCCGCAATCTGGCCTACTTCGGTAAATGGCTCCACCGGCATGCGCTGGCTCATATCTTTCGATTGTGCTTGTTGTTCCATCGCCAGTAACAGTTCCAGCAGGTCACTGGATGCGTGATGCTCGGCGATATTCAGGCCAATACGTTCCGTTTCGGCACTCACTCGTAGGGGTGACCAGCGATTGAACATCCACAACAATCCGAACGAGATGCCGCCGGCCCAACCTGCACAAACCAGGATACCCAATCCCTGCACCAGCAACTGCTGCCAGCGATCCAATCCTGTGTCTAGCAACAGCGGGTCACCAAAGAGTGCCACTGCCAGCGTGCCCCAGATACCCGCCGCCAGATGGGTTGGTACTGCGCCTACCGCATCGTCAATGTGCCAGCGCACCAGCAGAGCATCGGCGGCAACCATCACCGCACCGCCGATAGCACCAATCAGCAGCGCCGACGATGTTGATACTGCATGGCAGCTGGCAGTAATGGCTACCAGGCCGGCAATTACCCCATTGAGGAGATATTCCACATCGCTGCGCTGATGCAGCCACCAGCTCAGCAACAGGGCGGCGAGCGGTCCGGCTGTGCCAGCCAGCAGCGTATTGATCAGCACCGGTGCGATAGCCGGGTTGAGTGCCAACGTGCTTCCACCATTGAAGCCAAACCAGCCCAGCCATAGCAGCATCACACCCAGTGCAGCCATTGGGATATTGGCCGCTGGAATCTTCTGTGGTGGTTTGTCTGGGGGAAAACGACCCTGACGCGGGCCAATGATCAACAGCAGCGCCAATGCTACCCAGCCACCCAGGCTATGCACCACGGATGAGCCAGCAAAATCGACAAAACCAAGCTGTGCCAACCAGCCTTGCGCTTCTCCATGCTGGTTGCCGTTCCAAACCCAGTGCCCAAACAATGGGTAGATTAACCCGGCAATGACGACGACAATCAGCAAAAAGCTGCGAAAATTGAGCCGTTCGGCCACCGACCCGGAGAGAATAGTCACCGACGTGCCACAAAACATGACCTGAAACAGAAAAAAGATGCTCCGCCAGACATCTTCAGTTGTCAGAGTTGGTGCAAACCCGCCCTGACCAATCCAGCCATGCGCCGAGACGCCAAACATCAGTGCAAAACCCACTGCCCAGAAGACCGCGGTTGAGACGGCAAAATCGGCCAGGTTTTTCATGGCAACATTGATATTGTTTTTGCTGCGCGTCAGTCCCGTTTCCAGGCACAGAAACCCCAGCTGCATCACAAAGACCAGCGCAGCACAGACTGCGACCCACAAAATATCCTGTATATCTCGTTCCATCGGCTACTGCTCCAGGCATGATGCCATCGTATACCGTAGGTGCGGCTTGCAGCCGCACGACGCTCCGCACCGCAAAAAATGTCTCCATTCCGATACCCTCTGATCTCAGATGGATATGCCAGATCGTAGGTGCGGCTTGCAGCCGCACGACGCTCCGCACCGCTGCGGCTCTGCGCTGCTGCGTCCTCATATGATGAACCGAATTTGGTATCCATGAGCAATGAGCAATTATCATGGTATCATAGTTCAGGTATCATCATGCTACCCGTTTTTCCATAATCATGTGAGTTATTGCGACAACGATGACCGAACCTTTTCCTATTGATACGGTGATGCAAACGTTGCAAACGACGATGGCCGATTATCCCCAACCCCTGGTGGATGCTATGGCGGCGGCGCACACCTCACCCTTTCATATTCTGGTTGCGACGATCTTGAGTCTGCGGACTAAAGATACGCTGACGGCCCAGATTGCCCCGGCCCTCTTTGCCGTTGCCGATACCCCAGAGGCGATGTTGCAGTTGAGCGAGGAACGTTTGATCGAACTGATCTACCCGGTTGGTTTTTATCGGAACAAAGCCCGTACTCTCTTACATATCTGTCAACTCCTGGTGGAGCAGCATCAAAGTGACGTGCCAGCCGACCTGGATGCGTTACTGGCATTACCGGGTGTGGGCCGCAAAACCGCCAACCTGGTGTTGACGGCTGGCTTTGGTCTGCCTGGCATCTGCGTTGATATCCATGTTCATCGTATCTGCAACCGCTGGGGCTACGTACACACCAGCACTCCCGATCAAACCGAGATGGTTTTGCGACAGGTGCTCCCCGCTGCCTATTGGATCCCGATTAACGGCCTGCTGGTGATATTAGGCCAGAATATCTGCCATCCCACCTCTCCCCGTTGCAGCGTCTGCCCGGTAGAAGCACACTGCGCCCGTGTTGGCGTCAAACGCTCGCGCTAGCCGCTTAGCCTGGGCGGCTCTCTGATTTGGCAGCGATGCGAATCTGGCTGCCAATGGTCAGGCCTAGAGTCTGGGCCGCATTGCCATTGCGTATGGCTATTTCGAGCAGGTGCGAACTCCCCATCAGGGCCAGCACATCGCCGGGTGCAACCGCGGCATAGGTCGTGGCAAGATGGGTGCTATTGCTATCGGTCTGACCCCCATGTTCCCAGGTGATGTGCAGGTTTGTCGGATCACCAAGCGGCAGCAGGTGGTCGGCGGTGATGTTGGTGATACAATTACCAAAATGATCGATAGATTGGACCTGACCATACAGCGTGTTGTCCTCGGGCTGCCAGTGCGGTTGCGGGATGGTCAGTGGCACCAGATCGCTCACCAAGGGACCGAGTTCGGTCAGCGGCACACCATAGGCGAGATGAGCAGCGACGGGTGCAAAGATATCGCGCCCATGAAAGGTGGTGCTGATTTGCGGTAGCCAAAAGCGCGGCTCGGTCAAATGCACCGCGAGCACTGCCTGATCATCCGGCCAGTGCTGGCGAGCGGCCTGCCAGAAGGGAAAGAGCACGCCGTTATCGGGGCCAACCAGAGAAGCGTGCGGCGTTTGGATTGCGATCGGACGGCGTTGACTACCGACCCCCGGGTCTACCACGACCAGATGTACGGTACCAGCCGGGAAGTAGGGCGCGGCCTGTTGCAAGGTGAGCGCAGCGGCGATGATATGTTGCGGTGGGATAGCATGGGTCAGGTCGATCAGTTGCGCACCGGGACAGATGGTCTGCATCACGCCTTTCATGATGCCGACATAATGATCGGTTGTGCCAAAATCGGTTAGTAGGGTGATACATGGTGAAGACATAGGATGTTATAATGACAAAAGCGGATCTTCATCGAGATTCAGGTTCAGGATTGCCTGTGAGCGTAGTCGGCTTCCCACCACAAATTCGACGATCTTCTCTTTAAGTGAAGCGATGTTATCTTTGCTCCCCGCATTCACTTTGAGGCGACGGGCAAGTTCGAGCAGACGGGCTTTCGGAGTAATCGGTTGAAGCAGTTTATAGGCCGCTTCACGCGTTTCGCAGGCATGGATCTGGGTAATGAGATCGTCAAGATCGGCATTGGGGTCGGTTTGCGGGCCAAGCAGAGCTTCAACGATAGCCTGTTCAATCACCGCTTTGGTGGCATTGCGGGCGAGTGGTATCTCAAGCAATGTTGCCAGTTCACGCAAACGGTCCCTGGTTCTGAGGCGCTTGAAGACGGTCTGAATTTCCTTGAGCTCGGCGTGCTGTTTGAGCTGTTCAGCCAGCGTTTGCAGTTCAAGATCAGGGTTTGCGCCAAGGCTGCCTGGGGCTGGTACTGCTGCGCCGGGGGCAACAAAAGCAATCTGGCCCTGGCCTTGCAACAGCTGTGCATAGTCGGCATCAGACATGCGGCTGAGCATGCCTTCGAGCAGCGGCCAGAGGTGCTTGAGGGCATGGGCAGTGGCAAGACGGTTGCTCATGGAAGGGACTCCAATACTTCATCGACCATGTGTTTCAGTTCTTGTTGCGCATCACGATGTGATGTGGAGGAAAGATTCGGTTGAACCACCAGCGGAATGCCACTGCCAGGAGCGTCGGCATAGGCACTCTTGTTATCGCGAATCAAGGTCTCTAAGGTGGGGACACCTCGGTTTTTGACTTCTTGCATTGCCGATTCATGACTTCGAATGGGCGAACCACTATGAAGCGTCACCATGGTAAAGAGTACTCGTAGGTCTTTGGCCTGAATAGGCTGCCAGTGATGATCATTGGCCTTGTTGACCCGATTATTGTAGTCTGAAACCAGGGAAGCAACATGTTTCCGCAGTTCATCGATGCCAAGGGTTGAAACATAATCTGGGCGGGTTGGCACCAGGAGATGATCACTGGCGATGATCGCATTGCGCGTCACCATATAGAAGTTCGGCGGGCAGTCGATCAGGATAAAGCTGTAGGCCGCCGGCCCAAGCCGGCTGAGGCCCTGGCGTAACATGGAGTAGATCCGGAGATAGCTCTTCATATAATGGATCGGTTCCACTTTGTAAAGGCGAGCCGCCAGAGTCATATCGATACCAACCAGGCTAAGGTGTGAGCAGAGTAGGTCAAGGCGACCACGCTCAAGTACTCTATTCACTTTTTCCGGCGTAATAATAAGCGGAGCGAGGTCGGGGTTGTTCTTATTGTGAAAAATGCATCATAATACCAGTTTTTGATGGTATGCTCTGTTTCATAGCGCAATTGCCACTCATCAGAACCGACAAAAGAAAAGGTGAGCGAAGCCTGCGGGTCCAGATCAACCAGCAATACGTGATAGCCACGTGCTGCCAGTTCGGCCCCAAGATTGGCGGTGATAGTCGTTTTGCCGACACCGCCTTTGTAGTTGACTATTGCAATAATGGGCATCGTATATCTATCCCGGTCTGTTGTTCTTTCTAACGATCATTATACCGTATTTTGGCAAACGCTGGCGAGTCTCATGCAAAACCGGTGGGCTTTGCCGCAGGCGCCTGATGCGGCCCTCACCCCCAGCCCCTCTCCCAATTTGGGAGAGGGGAGCTGGTATCCCAGGCGCTCCTGCAAGCCGTGTCTCCCGTTTTAGGCGTTACGAATCGCTCTGCTCGTCTGGGATGGCCGAAAGCATGCCTGTCGGCCCCATCTGCTCCCAGGGTGACCAGTGGAGTTCGATTTCGAGCTTGCTGGCGGGGCTATCGCCCGTCTTTTGGTCGTATTCTAGTTCAAAGTCTACCTGATCGGGAAGATTGATAGCATAATCGCCGACAAAGAATGAACGGCTTTCGATCCGATCAGCTAACTCACGCAAGCGACGGACAATTGCCGCGCGGCTCGTGATGTGCTTTTCGACACAGAGTTTGATTTCGTGGGCCATCGTCATACTCCTTACTGTGTGGTTCGTTTTGCTGGTGTTTCATCTCCACCGGTACGGCAGAACGTCAGGCGCGAACGGGCCATGAGAGTTCGATTTCGAGTTCAAAGCTGTTTTCTTCTTCCTCAAGTTCGATTTTCATGTGGATAATATCGGGAATGGTTATATCGTGACCAATCAGGGAAAGCTGCCCATGTTCGATAGAGTCGGCAATGCGACGCAGGCGATGGGCAATGTGGTGCGGTGGGTAGTGACCTGTTTGTTCAAATGTTGTTTTTTCTTCCATATTGAGCCTCCTACGGCAAACCATGCTGAATATTCAGATGATAGGGTCAGCGAACGTGTCCCCTGTTGCATAGTATACCAGCAAAGTGGCAAGGCTGTGTGATCCGATTCCCTGATGTTGGGCACGAGGTGGAGAACCATTGGAATGGTCTTTTTGTACAGATAGGAGGTTGCAGAAATCAGACAAAGGGGAGTATATCTACTGATTGCGTTTCTGCTCAAGATGCGGCATAATAAACAGAGAGATCATGGGGAGAAGATGGTAATGATAGCTCTGTTGCCAGGTTCAATGCATGTGATACCGTGAATGAGTGCTTTTTCAAACGGAAGTGGTTTTGTATGAAAAAGCATTCGTTCTGCTGTTTTTTGTCTTATTTGCAATCATCTTTATGACGACCATGGTCCGATTCATCATAGGTTCTGTGTCATTATTGAGGAATTCTTGATGAACTTTGAGTCACAAGAGCGATCTGATGATCGGCAACCGATGACACCGACATCGCATCAGATGCTGCTCTCAGAACTGGTTGAACAAGAGGCGTTGTTTCGCTCGGTTTTGGACTATGCGCCGGATATTATGTATCTTGTTGACATAACCAGCCAGAAGATCATTTATGCCAATCGACAGGAAATATTTGGATATGCGATAGATGAATTAGTATACCCCTATTTTACGCCGGGCAGTGTTACCACAGAGGAGCGTGAACTGCTGCAGAAGCACTGGCAACGAGTGTTACAAGACCGAAGGAGCACGGTTGAGTATCGAGTACGTGACCGGTGGGGCCGATGCGAATGGGTGCAAAACCGGGCATTGATGTTACCCAGTGACGGGCAGCAGCGGGCAGATTATGTGTTGGTGGTATTGACGATTATTACCCAACGGAAGAAGCTGGAGCACACTCTCCGGGAACATTTGCTGCGCCTGGACGGCATTATCAATCTTGCCATGGATGCGATTGCCATGATTGATGCCAATCAGCAGATCATTCTGTTTAACCGCGCAGCAGAGCAAATATTTGGCTATATCGCGGCAGATGTCGTTGGAGAACACATCGAACGATTGATTCCGGTACGGTATCATCAATATATCCATGACTATGGTTCGGCTGGAACGCCGATACGACGTGGGATGAAGGGTTTTGAGGATGGGGTCATCGGTTTGCGTGCGGACGGCAGTGAGTTCCCATTAGATGCCACGATTTACCAGGTGAATGTCGATGAACAGCCCTTTTTTGCGATTATTCTGCGTGATATTACTGACCGGTTGCTGGTGGAAGAACAATTACAGCATCTGGTACTGCACGATGAACTGACTGGTTTGCCCAACCGCACGCTGTTTGTACGACGATTGCAGCGAACCATCGAGCAGAGTCATCTGTTTTATCAACGACGACTGTTTGCGATGATGTTTGTCGATATTGACCATTTTCGAGTGATCAATGAGAGTCTTGGGCATCTGGCCGGTGATCAACTTATTCGTGAAATGGCTCAGCGACTCGAGGGGTGTCTCGATGGTCATCATACGGTTGCACGGTTTAGCGGCGATGAGTTTGCAATTTTGCTCGAAGATGTAACTGATGTGACCGAAGCGACTGAACAGGCGGTCGTTATCCAACAGGCGGTACAGTCACCTTTCTTCATTTTTGATCATGAAGTGGTAGCGACTGTCAGTATAGGGATTGCGATTAACCATCGAGAGGTCTTAGAGTCGGCCTATCAGCGCTATGAGGATGTGTTGCGCGATGCTGATACCGCCTTGCATCAGGCGAAGTCGCTCGGACGGGCGCGGTATGTCGTGTTCAATATGGAGATGTATAATCGGGCGCGGGCGCGATTGCAGGTTGAGATGGAGTTGCGCCGAGCGATTGAACGCAACGAACTGCGTGTCTATTATCAGCCGATTGTCGATCTGACAACTGACCGGGTGATGGGGTTTGAGGCACTGGTACGCTGGCAGCACCCTAAAAGAGGGATTGTGATGCCCAGTGAATTTATTGGCATTGCGGAGGAGTCTGGTCTCATCAATGTGATTGATATGTGGGTTTGGTATGAGGCGTGTCGGCAAGTGAGGGCCTGGCAGCAGGAGTTTCCTTGCCTGTCTCAGCTGAGTATCAGTGTCAATGTCTCTGGTCGAGCCTTTACCAGAACCGATTTAGTCCAGAAGGTCGAAGAGATTTTGCTTCAGACCGGCCTGGATCCAAGTTGCATGAAGCTCGAATTAACCGAAGGGGTGATGATAGACCAGTTTGAGACAACCATCAATACCTTGCAGCAGTTACGGGCATTACACGTTGAGTTGTGTGTCGATGATTTTGGCACAGGGTATTCCTCGTTGCGCTATTTGCAGCTCTTCCCAATTCAGATCGTCAAGATTGACCAGTCGTTTGTGAGCACGATGGACGATAACGCCGAGAGTGCCGCGATTGCCCAGGCGACGGTGTTACTGTCGCATGCGCTGGGGCTCAAGGTCGTAGCAGAGGGTATTGAAACGATGGAGCAGATTGCCCGTTTAGAAGCAATGGGCTGTGAATACGGGCAGGGTTTTATCTTTTCACGGGCACTGAGTAGTAACGACGCAAGGCGTTTTCTGGCACGGTATGCGGAATAACGCCGTAAGGGCTGCTAGCAAAGCGTCGGTGCGGCTGCAAGCCCGCGCCTACGATTCGCTGCACGCTTCAACGCTCCAACGCTTAGATCGCTTCGTTGAGCCTCTGTTCAAACAAATTGGTCAGTACATCAAAACGAAAGTCATTGACATAGGGAACGAGTTGTTCCGCCAGTTGGGGATGTTGCTCGCGGATCTCGGCGATCAGATATTCGACCTGTTCAATATCACCAATACTGGTGGCCTCGTTTATGGTGGTAATCCATTCGGTGGGCAGAGCGGTGAGCAACTCTGTCAGGAACGTTGGCGATTGGTTTGTTACCGCGACCGGTTGGGAAAAGGTGGCCGGGGTCGCATACACAAAACGCAGTCCCAGATAGCGTGTCAGCACGTCGAAAATGTCTTCGGGACGAAATGGTTTACGCATAAAGTGATCGCAGCCAGTGAGCATCACACCGATGCGATCTTCTTCAAACACACTCGCGGTAAGTGCAACAATAATGGTCTGTTTGCCGCGGCTATGTGATTTAATCCGTCGTATCGCTTCATAGCCATCCATCACTGGCATCCGCAGATCCATAAAGATCACGTGGGGTTGCCAGGTCTCCCACGCTTCCACCGCTTCCTGTCCATTCGCAACACCTTGGACTGATAGGCCCGCATTGCTCAAGATCGTGACCAGGAGTTTGCGATTGTCGGGTTTATCTTCAACCACCAGAATACGGTAATCCGGCTGCTCCGGTTGTACCCCAATAACAAAGCGGTCGGAAAGCGTCGTGCTGAGAGCATCCAGGCTACCAAGGCCAGCGTTAATCGTAAACGCAAAGGTAGCCCCCTCACCCGGTGTGCTCTGCACCTGAATATGTCCCCCCATCATCTGGATAAAGTGCTGGCTAATGGTAAGCCCCAGGCCCGTGCCCTCGACAACATCGACGCTTTGATTGTGGCTTGCCTGGGTAAAAGCCTCGAAAATAGCGTCTTGCTCGTGTGGAGCAATCCCTACACCACTATCTTGTACCGCAAAGGAAAGACGTATACTGCGTGGTTGCTGGTTTGTACGAGGTGAATACGGCTGTCCTTTTGTACCTTGAGGATCTTGACGATGGTGATTGTATGCCGGTGCTTCTACGGCCACACGCAACAGAACTTGCCCTTCCATCGTGAATTTGAGCGCATTGGAGAGTAAGTTAATGAGCACCTGACGTAATTTGCCCTCATCCAGCCAGACAAAACGGGGAGTCATCGGGTCGCGTTCGAGTATCAGATCGATGTGCTTTTCATCCGCGCGAAGTTGGAACATCTGCATCAGTGTCGAGAGTAATTGATGCAGGTCAGTATCCTGTTCGTGCAAGGTTATACGACCAGCTTCGACCCGAGCCATTTCCAGAATATCATTGATCAGATTAAGGAGATGTTCACCACTCCGTTCAATCACGTGTAGGTACTCGCGATGCATGGGCAGCAGCTGGGGATCACGAGCGATGAGTTCGGCAAACCCCAGGATGGCGTTCAGTGGTGTGCGTAACTCGTGGCTCATATTTGCCAGAAACGTGCTCTTTGCTCGGTTGGCCGCTTCGGCCGCTTCTTTGGAACGTTGGAGTTCCGCTTCCACCTGTTTGCGCTGGGTGATATCTTCTTTCACGGCGACAAAATGGCTGATATGGCCATCGACACCCGTAACGGGCGAAATCCAGGCTTCTTCCCAGTAGCAGCTCCGATCCTTCTTGCGGTTGTAGAACTGCCCCTGCCATTCGTGGCCGGCCAGAATCGTATCCCATAGCTGCGGGTAGATTTCGGGCGGCGTGACATCCGTTTTTAAGATGCGCGGATTCTGACCGATAGCTTCTTCAAAGATATAGCCAGTCACCTGCGTAAACTTCGGGTTGACATATTCGATGATACCGTGGATATCGGTAATCACGACCGAGACCGGGCTCTGCTCAACGGCACGCGAGAGTTTGCGCAGCGATTCTTCGGCCCACTTGAGTTCGGTAATATCATGCATGATGCCGCCAATCGCATAGATCTGATCGTGCTCGTCAAAGATTGGAAACTTGGTTACCAGATACGTATGGAGGCCATCGGCTTGGGGAAACGATTGCTCAACGACCAGAGGTTGCTGACTCTCAACGACCTGTAAGTCTTCTTTCTTCCATAAGAGAACACAGGGGTGCTCGAACAACTGGTCACGATTTTTGCCGATGATCTGCTCAGGGGTGATGCCCATGACAGCTGCACCACCCTGGTTGATCAGCAAGTATTGACCCTCAAGATCATTGACAAAGATCGCAGTGGGCGAATAATCTATAAGCGCCTGCAGCAGTTTTCTGTTCTGCAGCACTTCCGTAGTTCGAGCACTCACCCGTTTTTCCAGTTCCTGGTTCATTTCTTTGAGATGTAAGGCATACTGCTGCATGATAGATTCGGTCCGTTGGCGTTCACTGATATCGCGCACAAAAGCACAGGCATATTCGGTAGCAGCAACTGCCATATACGTAACCGTCACCTCAACTGGCAGAATGTTCTTGTTTCGACACCGCTGATAGCGTTCCAATACGATATGTCCACATTGTTTGAGTTCAAGCCAGAGCTGCTGCCATTCGGTCGAATCCATATTGGCATCGATATCGTAAATGGTCCGCGTGAGGAGTTCATCACGCGAGTAGCCCAAGCTGCGGCTGGCAGCATGGTTGGCGTAAGCGATACAACCGTCAGGTCGTAGCCAGAGGATGCTATCAGCGGCATGGTCAAGCGCAAACTGGGCCAGTTCAAGGTCGGCGGTACGCTGCGTAACGCGTTGTTCAAGCTCAGCATTGGCCTGTTGCAGTGCCTGCTGACGTTGCTGTAAGGCGCGCTCGGCCTCCTTCTGAGCAGTAGTATCGTGAATAATAGCATAGAGCAAGCATTTGTCCTGAAACTGGATCGGGCCGCTGTAGACATCGACATCACGGATACGACCATCAGCCAGCCGATGGCGAAACGTGAAGTGAGTCCGCTGTTCCCGTTTTGCCCGTTCCATCTCGGCAAAAATCTCTTCACGGGTCAGAATAGAAATATCAGCAATGTTCATGCGCACCAGGACATCGTGGGGGTAGCCATAAAAGGCACAGGCAGCAGGATTGGCATCTTCAATCGTGCCAGTTTCTGGGTCGATCAGGAGTATAGTGGCATGATTGTTGGTAAAGAGACTGATAGAGCGATCATCGCTCTGTGAGGATGATTCTGGGAATGGTGTGACCATGGGCTTCTTTCGTCGCGAACATTGCGTGATTCAGTTACCAGTATACACCGATTCAGCAGGTACAGTCGATAGTGGAACGGTAAAAAACGTCGAAGAATCAAATCAGCACCACGAAGACCTGGTGTTAACCTCCACGTATAAGGGTACGCTGAGCGTACTCAATCGCAGCCGCACGGTTTTTGAGATGAAGCTTTTTAATGATGGTACTCATATGATATTTGATGGTAGCTTCACTATAATTCAGTTGCTGACCGACTTCTTTGTAGGTATAGCCCCTGGCCACCAGTGTCAGAACCTTTCGCTGACGAATGCTCAAAACGCCAGCGTCAGGCGGTGTCTCTTCACTATGGGTCGTTGCAGTCGCAAATTCTTGCAAGAGTCGATGGGCCAGATCAGGCGCAAGGGTTACCTCACCACGCATCAGCGCAAGGAGGGTATGGAGCATTTCGTCGGCCGTTTGCTGTTTGGTAAGGTAACCACTGGCGCCATATTTCATTGCATCAAAGAGCAACCCATCATCGGCAAACACGGTGAGCATCACAATCGGCATCTCCGGAAATTCTGCATGAATCTGACGGGTCGCATCAATGCCATTCAGCCTGGGCATCTCAATATCCATTAGAATGAGATCAGGATGCAAACGGCGAGCTTGCTCGATGGCCTCGTGGCCATTGTGAGCAGTGCCAAGCACCTCTGCGCCCCGAATTTCGAGCATGGTGCGGAGACTGTGCAGTAGGTTCGGATTATCGTCTACAAGCAGTATACGGGCAGTCAACAGCGGACGGGCAACCCTCGGCTGCAGCGGCAGCACCGCAAGCACCGTGGTGCCGTTCCCGGGAGGCGAGGTGATGTGCACCGTGCCACCAATTTCTTCGGCACGACCACGCATACTCTGCAAGCCATAGTGAGCCGGGTTGGCTTCTTTCGTTTCGTGATGATGGGTCGATTCATTGGCAAACCCAACGCCCTCGTCTTCAATACGGGCATATATCTGTTGATCTGCCATCCAGAGGAAGACCCGCGCCGTAAGAACGCCTGCATGCTTGCGAACATTGGTCAGTGCTTCTTGAATAATGTGCAGCAACTGAAATTCGGTAACCGGTGAAAGATTGGTGGAAGCGCAATCTTCAGCAATCTCCAACTCCATTTGAAACTGGTAGGCTTGCTGTAGCCAGAGACGATGCTCTTCCAGGGCCAACCGTAATCCGCAGGAATCAACATCGGTGGCGTGTAGCTCACGGCTGGTGCGCGTACCTGCAATGACATCACGTACCTCGTTCTGCGCAGTCTGCGTGATATCGAGTAGCGTGGACAGTATTTGATGCACTGGATCAAGGTCTTGTTTGGTCATCAGGCGAGAAAGACTCTCGATGTGCATATGAATGGCGCTCAGCGCCTGGCCCAGCGTATCATGGAGGTCACGCGTCAAACGTTCCCGCTCATAGAGCATTGCCAACGCCTGCTCACGTTGTAGTAAGCGCTGTTGAATCTCCTTTTGTTCGGTGATATCGATAGCAGCACCCAGAATCTGGCGCGGTTGACCATCGTGCATTCGTGTATAAATCGTGTGATAGTGCTGTACCCAGCGCCACGTTCCATCCTCAGAACGCACCCGTCCTTGATATTCCAGCACAGTGCTATCACTGGTAGTCGCGAATGTCTGTATATGCGCAATAAGTCGCGACTGATCATCGGGGTGGACAAAATCAGCAATATCCGCCTCGATGCTCTGGTTGCCTTCGGGAATGGTGGGCAAGGGTAAAAAAGGGCGGTTACGATAGACCGGTCGGCGCTCCAGCAGATCATACACATACAACCAGAGCGGCAAGGTCTCGGCAATGTGCTGAATAAAGCGATGGCTCTCTTGCTGCTCTTCGGCAATACGCTGGCGTTCGGCCATCTTATGTTCCAATCGTGCATTCTGTATGTGTAGTTGCTGCTGCATCTGGCGCAGCATCAGATGGGTATGCACACGGGCCAGCACCTCCTGCGCTTGAAATGGCTTGGTAATATAATCGACACCACCCGCAGCAAACGCTTTCATCTTGTCTTCAATATCATCCAGTGCACTGATAAAGAGAATAGGAATATCGTAGGTGGCAGGATCGGCTTTGAGTGCATGACACAGCGCATAGCCATCGAGATCGGGCATGCGTACATCGAGCAGGATCAAGTCTGGGGGAGCAGCCTGTACCGACCGCAGCACGAGCGATGGGTTGGCGAGTGAACGCACATGATAGCCCTGTGCTTCAAGGATACTGGCAAGCAAGCGCAGATCATCAATCGTATCATCAACAACCAGGACAGTTGTAGACCATGATAGGGGTACGTTACTGCTCATAGCTGTTTTTCACTCCTTCTAGCAAGCTCAGCAACTGCGGGTGATCAAAACAATCGGCCAGTCTAAACAACGCATCAGCAATGCTGGTATCATACCGCCGAACCTGTTCAATCAACTGATGTAATACTGCTCCATCGCCAAGAATGGTCGCATGTTCCAGCTGCTCCAGCAGGGCTGGTGGGAGCATAGCCAGCGTATCAGCAGTGAGTATCAGCTGATCTTCCTCGCTTGAATGCGGTTGCAACCGTCCCTGAAGATCATGCCATTCCGATTCTGTCGCCTGCTGCACGGCCAGCCCTAGATGCTGTACCAGCAGATCGATAATCTCATGGTCTTCAAATGGCTTGAAGACTACTGCATTGCAACCCAGTTCCATCAGTTCGGTGTGTTTATCGCTCAGGATACTGGCCGTCACAGCAATGATCACCGGCTGGTCTTCTGTCGGCGCAGCACGTATCTGAAAGATAGCCTCCTCGCCACTGATCACCGGCATACGGATGTCCATAAAGATAAGCTGTGGTTGCCAATCCTGCCATTGTTCCAGTGCTTCCTGGCCGTTGCTGGCCTCACGCAACATCAATCCAAGCGGTGTGAGCAGACTGATCAACAACTGGCGATTGCTCCACTGGTCATCAACCACCAGCACCCGATAGGCCGGCTGATCAGGTGCGGGCAGCACTATCGGCTGCGATGCTCGGCGATCACGTCTGTCGCTGCCCGCGGTCGGTTGGATCGGTACCATCAACGAGAAACATGCGCCCTGACCCGGGGTGCTCTCCAGTTGCATGCTTCCGCCCATCAGTTCGACAAAGGCGTGGCTAATTGCCAGGCCGAGACCCGTACCATTCGATGTTTGCTGATCCGCATGAATCTGCGTAAAAGGTTCAAAAATATGTTCCTGCAACGATGGGTCAATCCCCGGTCCAGTATCCGTTACATCAAAGCGCAACCAGCAGATATCGTTCTGCTGGTCTAAATCGACCGGCAAGGCATTGGGCCGCTCACTACCGGCAACATGGAGCATAATGCTGCCCTGCTGGGTAAACTTCACACTATTGGAAAGCAGATTGATCAACACCTGGCGCAGTTTGGTTTCATCAGTGATTATGTAGCGTGGCACATCCGGCAAACAGTTGACGCTCAGCAACAGTTGTTTCTGCTGAGCCAGCACCTGAAACATGCTCTCCATATCATCTAGCAGATAATACAGATCAAAGCTGCTGGGTTCAAACTGATTAGCTCCCGACTCAATCCGCGCCATATCCAGCACATCATTGATAATCGTCAACAGATGACTGCCGCTGCGGTGGATAATATCGAGATACTCATGCTGCTGCCGAGCAAGGGTCGTATCACGGTCGAGCAACCGCGCAAAGCCCAGAATAGCATTGAGCGGTGTGCGCAGTTCATGGCTCATATTCGCCAGAAACTGGCTCTTGGCCTGATTGGCCGCTTCTGCCGCCTCACGGGCATGGCGTAAATCTGCCTCAACCTGTTTACGGGCCGTAATATCTTGTACGCTCCCAAAGATTTCAATTGGCTGACCATCTGTATCATACACCGCCTCAAATTGATCATAAAAGTAACGGATGCTTCCATCGGGTCGTATGACCCGCAGGTCAAGGGCCATACTGCCACTGCCTGCCATAACATCTGCGAACGCCTGTTGTAACTGTTGGCGATCCTCCGGATGGACAAGATCGAAGATATCGGTCATAGTGAGTTGCTTTCCATCGTGGGCCATCCCAGTCATATGGTAGAGTTGTGGCGACCAGATAGTCTTATCGCTCTGGACAAGGTAGCGAAAATTGGCAAGTTGCGCCATAGTCTGCGCGCGTGCCAGATTGGCCTCGCTTGCCCGCAGAGCATCTTCAGTCCGTTTGCGTTCGGTCACATCGCGCAACACAATCACCCACCCGGTGAAGCGATCATTGTGGCGGATAATCGGTGATACCTGGATATCATAAAACGTGTCCTGGTCATGCTGTTCCAGCGTGATATTGGGTTGTATGGTCGTATGCTGTTGCAGCCAGACTTCCCAGCGCTTACCATCGGGCAGTGCCAGTGCAATCGGCTGACCCAGGACGTGTGGCAAGTGCAAGCCCATCATACGCTGCGCCGATGGGTTCAGATCGATAATCCGCTGATGCTGATCTAGCACCATAATCCCATCGTCGATGCTCTGTACCACCACATGATAGGCCACTGGCACCAGATCAACCAGACGATGGCGCAATACCACCCAGGCAATCAGCAGCACTGCTACCATATCGGCCAGGGGTGACAGGTTGAGGAACACACGCGGAAGCAACCCTAATTCAGACACCATATTAGCTGACATAACGAGCATAAATGCTATTAATACAAGCAGTATTTGAGGTCGGTAGGAACGTGGGAAGGTTATGGCGGCATACACGAGAACGGCATAGCTCAGTATCGCCAGCATGAGATTATACAGTCTATGGATTGTCGCATACCAGATACCATGCACACGCAGTGGTAAGACATGCGATCCGACTGTAAAGACTTGATAATCCTGCCATATCAGCCCATGCCAGGAGTTTGTCCAGTTGAGCAACAGCGTGATAACCAGCGGAAAAGCCAGAATCAGCAGATGTGGTGGGCGAAGCCAGCTAGAGATGCCGGTATAATGCAGACTAAACACCAGACTGGTATAGGTAAGGAACAACGCAAACGAGAAGCGCAGGGTATTCCAGAAGGCTTTGATCTCGCGATCACGGCTGACCAGCTCCAGTGCCAGAAAGAATAACCAGCCAAGCGTGACACAGAGCAGTACCAGAAAGCTGGTGGCTGCCGGTACTGAGCGATAACGCCAGGTATAGCCAATGATCACAACATGGATCACAGCCGAGAGCAAAATCAGGAAAATGTAGATGGTATAATACCAGTCCATACGTTCCAGGCAGTGCCAACATTATACATAGCATCGTTTCATCACAGCATACAATTTGTGGGAATGATATTGGCACCAATATTATAGCCGGTTTTGCAGCGTGTTGCACCCCGCATGTTTTGCCGCGGCTTCTACTCTGTGCAGTGCATCGTGTCTCAGGTGAACATCGTGCTTTGTGAAACCTTTGTGTCCCGCGTGGTTTTTGTGGTGAATCTCATGTGAACAGCGTTTGTTATCTCCAAGAGACGTTCTTTTCATGGGTCGCTGTGGGCCGAGCGCATGTTCATCTGTTGGTAAAGGAGAACCAAACCCGCTGTAGTGTCGCAGTGTGCTGTGCCGAAGAACAGAACGCCAATCGATATCAGAATCTATAGAGCGCACGAGCACGATATTGAGCTATGGGCGTGTCGATATCATGGGGAAACAGGCGTTGAGTAGGATGTGAGTTGTCGATTAGCAAAGAGGCAGCTTGCCGTTGCGAATAGCGATGCACGCGCTTGACAAAGACGATGCATCGTTCTATACTCTCGCAACTCGTCATGTTTGTATGCGCAAATTGAGGGCTATCTGTTTTCAGGTGCAGTATTGCTTGTAGACATGGTAAAATGACAGTCACCAGTGAGCAGATTGCTCCATGTTGCGTACAACGGATGCGTGCTCAGTACCAGTCTTTTTGGAGCAAACACAGCCAAGTCGGTTGGCAAAGCAGCGTTACCGGTACCAGGCCGCACACTATCCGGACAACACCCATGTGGTTCGACTATTCGCAGATGTCCGCGCACCAGGGCACAGAAAGGAGGGCCAGGGCAATGTTGTAACACGGCAGATCTGCTATTGCGGTCATGAACCGCGTGATTCATTACACAAAGTTGATTTGGTCGACAAAAAACATGTCTGTTACAATACCTTGCAGGTTCTGTCACAACACAATGGAAACGTTATTCGGTTCACACGACGCTGCTTTGAGTTGGAAATGGTTCGGTAGAATGGCTATCGAAATCAGTACATTTTTTAGGGAGGGGATAGTACAACCTATGAAACGAAGAATGACATCTTTTCTGACAGTACTGGTGGCTCTGACACTGGTACTTAGCCTGTTTGGCATTGCCACCCCCGAGCATACTGGCGTGGCTCAGGCCCAGACAGGTTTTCAACCAACCCTGGAACTGACCGCTAGCACAGCAAATGCCACTGTTGGTGCAGAGGTGGAATTTACGGTCGTTCCTGGTGTGGTCGATGCGAATGGCGATCCTGTTGCAGTAGATCCAGCTGATCTCTTTAATCCGGCTGACACCATTGTCTTCGATTTTGGCGATGGCGACACAGTTACCTGGATGCCATCTGACCTGCCCAGCACATCCGCAAAGCACTACTTTGAAGCCGCTGGCGAGTATACCGTAAGCGCCACCTGGACTTCGGGCGTTTATGGTGCTACGGTTGACGCTACAGTTGATGTTGCGATCAGCACTGGCCTGGATGTTACCGAGTGCCCGACAGAGCCAATCAATGTTGGTGAAAGCGCTGCATTGGCAGCTGTTGTGCCCAATGCGCCAATTGTAAATGGCGAGCCTGGTGGTCTCTTGGAAGTGACGATTCAGGGGCCTGGTGGGGCATACCCAGGCGTTCCGTCTCCAACCGCTCTGCCTGTTGCTGGACCTATCTCGATTGTGACGACTCCATTCAGCATGACGGGCGAGTACACTATTGATGTCTGGGTGAGCGTTGACATTTACGGTGGTCGTGTCCAAGATATTCCAGCGGCTGAGCGGTGTGTCGTTCAGGTGGGTGATGTTGCACCGGGCCTGCTCACCGTGAATCCGTTCAGTGACACCGTTGATCTTAAAGATGGCAAAGTTGGTATTACCGCCACACTGCAAGATGGCACTGCGCCGCAGACCATTACCTTCAAGGTAGATAGCAATACCAACGATGTCAGATATCTTGGTTTCGATCCAGTAACATCTGTAGTTGATGCAACCGGTACTGTTACATCCTACATGACACCCAAAGTACCTGGTACTGCAACCATCACGGCCGAAGCCATCGTCAATGGTGAGGTCGTAAGCGATACCGCCGAGGTGGAGATCACCAACAACAACAACCTCAAATTTACCATCTGGGCGTATATTGGCAATGTGTTCGTCATCCGTATCCCCGGTGTCGGAACGGTGGTCATTATCTTCATCCCAGAGAGCCTTGCTCAGACCACCAGCCTACTGCCCGAAGGTACGCAAGTCACGGTGCTCGAAAATCTGGGTTCACCCGTTCAGGAAGACGTGCCTGGTCTGACTGGGGATGACCTGACCGACAACCGCACCCCGGTGCCCTACTATGTCGATATTCGCGCAACCGGTCCGGATGGCGAGACACTCAGTGCCGACGACCTTGAGGGCGCCTACGGTGTCCGCCTCAATCTGGCTAATTCCGGCTTGACACCTGAAGACATTAGTGGTGTGTTGACCGACAACATTTCAAACACCCTGCGGCTCGAATACTTTGGTACCTCTGCCGGTGAGTACCGCCGTGCCGATACCGCACCAGCCAACACTGATGCAGACTACAGCTATGGCTGGACCGGCGGTGAGGGTCTTGAACCAACTGAGTTTGAAACACAGCTGACTCAGTTTGGCACTTTTGGTCATTCCATTCAGCAGTTTAGCAAGCAGTACCTGCCGCTGATCAAACAGAACAGCTAATCTTGCTCCTGCTATGTGGGTAAATCGGTATCATACCTCGGCTGCCAGACTGGCAGTCGAGGTATTGTTTTTGCACCAATGCCAATGCTTTCTGTTGCCATTATTGCCCGCGATGAAGAACGCCATATCGGTGCCTGCCTGGCGAGTATCAGCGGCTTGGCCCATGAAACCGTGGTCTTGCTCGATCAGCGTTCGCGTGACCGCACCGCAGCAATTGCCACCGCCTACGGCGCCCGCGTGGTGGTTGAGCCATGGCGTGGTTTTGCCGCCCAGCGCAACCGCGCAATGGAGTTATGTACTACCCCCTGGGTGCTCTTTCTCGATGCCGATGAGCGCCTCAGTACCGCACTCTATCACGAGATTGCCCAGTGGCTGCAATCGCCGCAACATCGCTCCGCATCACCGGTCGGCTATTGGATCCCTCGCTACAACATCTTCTTTGGGCAGACTCTACGTGGTGGTGGCTGGTACCCCGATCATCAGCTGCGTCTGCTCCGTCGTGGTTATGCCCACTATCCGCAGACACAGCTGGTACATGAGCAGGCCGTGCTCAATGGCCCGTCCGGCTACCTGTACGAGCATATCTGGCACCACAATATCGACACCCTGGGTGAGTTCTGGCAGAAACAGACGCGCTATGCTCTGGCTGAAGCACGTATCGCGTATCATCAGGGGCAGAGGGCACGCTGGCGTACCTTTCTCGGTGGGCCGGTGCGTGAGTTCTGGCGGCGCTATGTGCGCCTGGGCGGCTGGCGCGATGGCTGGCTCGGTCTTTTTCTCTGCGCATCGCTGGCATGGTTTGAGGTGGTACGGACCGGCTTTCTGCGGCTCATCCAGCTGTAGGTGCGGCTTGCAGCCGCACGGCGGTCGGGAGACCGCACTCCACACGCCCTTCTGCCCTTGTGGACACAGGGCAGGGGATGAGGGGCAGCGGACGGTCTCGCTCAGCCTTTGTGTCATCCTTGTGTTTTTCGTGCTCTTTGTGGTGTATAAGAGATACCCGTGCCCACGTACCCTTTGCGTGAGACAATCATCCCGGGGCAAAAGCGCTGGACATGCGCAGCAGCAGCAGATTTACCACAAAGCACACAAAGGGCACAAAGGCAACACAAAGGACGAACCCGTTACTTGTTACGACCATAGGTCTAGCCAGGGGAGATCGTAGGCGCGGCTTGCAGCCGCGCAGCGGTCGGGACGACCGCACGCGGGTCGGACGCGTTGGAGCGATCGAAGCGTTGGAGTGCAAGGTATCGGGTATGCCGTTTTACGTCTCATACCAAATTCGGGTGATCACTGGTATACGCTTTGATAGAACGAGAACGCGGAGCACCTGCTTTGGAGTGGCGCAGCACGCTGCGCCACTCCAAAGCAGGCTGGGCGTCGTATCTACGTCTGATACGCGTGCGTGCTTGGCGTGCGTCCGTACGGCGTGCGGTCGTGCCGACCGCCGTGCGGCTGCAAGCCGCACCTACGTGCATTGAGATGAACCGAATTTGGTATCAATGGTCAATGGTCAATTATCCATTGTCAATTGTCAAAGAGCATTGGTGGCAGCACGGGTAGCCCATTGATGCTCACCTGCAACTCGGCAAGCGTAGGCGCTACCGTCAGATCAATCGCCAATGGCTGATCCGGGCGCAAATCGAGTGCAGCAGTGCGTACCAGTTCACCACCGTTCATCGATACCACGACTGTGGCATCATTGATGATGCGACTGGTCGCGACTACCACCGTACTGTGGGTATCGTCCTGGTCCAGCAAGCCCACTGCTGCATCGCTTGTCGCCCATTGCAAATCGCCTATCCCCCACAGCGAAAGCCACTCTGTCGTGATACTGCGCTGATCACCTGCTGCCAGGGGCGGGTTATCCCAGAACGTGGGCTGCGCTCCACTCCACAACTCAACATAATCGCTCTGGTCATCGGTATACAGGCTGGGATCGAAGGTTCGGCTAAAGCCAAATATTTTTGCGCCCGGTACTTCGTTGTTGTGGATAATTGCTGCACCACTATCCTGAGCCAGATCATACACCCCAAAAAACGGTAAAGGTCGCGGGCTAAACGCACCAATATAGCCATTCCAGGTACGTGGCATCGCAAGATCGCGCCCATCCAGCAGCGGCCACGGGAAGCTCGCCTGTGGCGGTGGCAGCGCCCCATCCTGCGTGGCATGGGTGATCATCTCGTCTGTCGGCACCACAAAACGCAGATCAGGGCCAACGCGGTTTGCCATACCAGGTGTAACCATGGCATTGCTCCACATCTGTAGTGGATGGGCCTGGTCTGTTGTATTGTTCACTATCAGACGAACACCAAAACGGCTCTCATCTGCGCGAAGACGCACCGTAGCCACTACTTCCATACCACTCTGAAGCCCAGCCGTACTCATACGCACCATAATGATGTCATTTTCCTGCACCACGTCCATATCCCACGGCACATATTCAAGATAGCCATGCTCCTGCGTCGGCACAGCCCATTCCATACCGCCAACGCCAAGCCACCAGCCACGCTCCCCAAAGGGGCTGGGTTTGATCACCGGATTCTGGTAGAACAGGCGTTGACCGCTCGCTTTATCCACGACTTGATACAGGCGTCCACCCAGTTCGGGCAAAAAGAGCAGCTGGAGGAACCGATTCTCGACCACCAGCAAGCGGTAGGTCGCTGGTTCTGGCGGACCAACCCGCTCGCGATCCAGGCGTGGGTAGGGGTAGATTGGATCATCCGGCGTGGTCTGCACCAGCGCCTTGGTATAGTCATAGGTTGGTAGCGTGATACTGCGCTCATAATGTGTCACGCCATCGGCAAACGCTGGCAGCGCAGAGCGCAGCGGGCGACCATAACGCCACTGGAAGGAGTGCGCTCCAACATTGCCCATTTCAAACTTGCCATGGCTCGGCATTGGTCGGGTTATAGGTCAGCAGACGGCGCTGGAATGCCTGAAAGAGCACGGTCTGGGGCTGTCCATTGATGCGTGTGACTGTCCAGTACGGCTCGGTGATCGGATACCCCGCAGCGAACAGTGCATCCACCTGCGTTGCCGCTGCCTGAGCCTGCAAAAATCGGCGAACACACGCGCCACGTTATGTCCAGTGGCCGGTTCATACAGGACAAGCTCCGTTGCCGGGGTCGCCAGTTCAGGTGCTTCTATCATGCCATCACGATTGAGTACCGTCGCAACCGGTTGGCCCACACGCGATTCGATGGTGCTCTTTCCATCGGTTGTGGCAACCGCGGCCAGGTCCGCATAGGTCAGCGCATCCGCATTATCGACCAGATCTCCCGCAATTGGCAGGTTCGTCGGTTCACGTTGTTCTGTGCTTGTTGGACCAGTCACAATCTGACCGCTGATCATCTCCACCACCAGCAGACCATTGGTCACAAACCAGGGGGATGTGCGGTCGCCATCCGGCTGATTGATCTCCATACGTGATTTGTCGAAGTATTGTACCAGACGCACCGTTTGATGATCCGTGTTATAGCGCTCATACCGGCGTTCGCCGGGGCGTTCACCCCACAGCCACGAACGGGCCGCCTGGCCACTTGCCACTGTTGCATCGCTGCGGCGCCAGAGATCAGCAAAGGCATCATCGGCAAAACCATCTCCGACCGCGGCCTGTGCTGCCAGCGGATGAGCCGGCTGCAACACTACCAGGGCTATGAACACTATCAGCAGATACACGTGTTGTTTCATAGGGTTGCCTTGTTCATCCTATCTTGCTCTTTGTCAACCTGCAAGGCTATGGCGCATAGAGCTTGTTCGTATCAACTGCTGGATCCTCTTCCCCTGATTGCTCGATGGGCAACCACACCGTAAACACCGATCCTTCTCCCGGCGTACTCTCAGCTGTAATATCGCCACCCATCAAGCGGCAAAGGTACCGGCTAATCGCCAGGCCCAGACCAGTGCCCTCATACCGCCGCGTACTCGACGGGTCACCCTGCGAAAAAGCTTGAAAGAGCTGGCTTACTTGCTCAGCAGTCATACCGATACCGGTATCGCGAATCTGCACCACCAGTTGCTCGTTGCTGCCCTCAGTGCCCGCGCTGACTGTGGCTGGAAGATCGCCGTTATGCCCATGCTTGGCCGGAGCCACACAGCGGCGTTCTATCGAAAGCGTGACTGTGCCATGCTCGGTAAACTTGGTCGCATTGCCCAGCAGATTGAGGAGCACCTGGCGAATGCGCGTCATGTCACCGTACATGCTGCCCAGATCATCGCTCCATTCCACTTCCAGGCGGTTATGGTTCTTCTCAATCAACGGCTGAATCGTCGATAACACATCATGCACCAGCGTCTTGATATCAAACATATCATGGTGAAGCTTCATATGACCAGCTTCAATCTTGGAAATATCCAGAATATCGTTGATCAGGGTCAACAGATGCCGGCTGGCCGACAGAATCTTCTGCAAATCGTCCGCCATCTCTTCCGAACCATCAGCTGTGGCATCTTCATGCAAAATCTCGCTATAGCCAATAATCGCATTCAGCGGTGTGCGCAGCTCATGGCTCATATTCGCCAGAAACGCGCTCTTCGCCTGACTGGCCGACTCGGCCGAAGCCCGTTCTTGTTCGGCTTGCTCCCGTTCTCGTTCGGCTTGCTCCCGTTCTCGCAAGCCCTGGATCATCGTGTTGAAAGAACTGGTCAGCGTGCCTAACTCATCCCGCCGTTTCACTTCCAGGTGATGCTCCAATTCGCCCTGAGCTACCGAATGCGCCACCTGGCTCAAGTACAGAATAGGTCGCGTAAAGCTGCGAGCCAGAACGTAGGTGACCGCCAGGGTCAGCAGCAGCATCAGCAAATGGCTTGCCAGCGTCACCTGAAACCCCGAAGAGACAATGCGATTGATATTCTGTTCATTCTGACGCAGCACAATCCCAATCGGCGTACCCGCCAGAATCATGCGTTTATGATGCTCACGAAACCCTGCGGCCGATGATGCTTCGAGCTGATCCAATGGCTCACGCGTGATCGACACCTCGGATGCCAGGTCCAGATCGCGCCGGGCATTCGTCAACAGTGCATTGAGATCAAGCACGCTGTACACCATACCAACCAGGTGTTTGCGCTCAAGGTCATCATCTTGATAGAACACCGGGGCACAGCCAACCAGTAACTGCTGCGTTTCATCTCCCGGCTGGGCATTTGTGAGTAACGTGACCCGGTCGCTATCTGGGCAGAAGACTTGCTGTTGTATAGCAAAACTAAAGGGTTCCAGGGACGATGGCGCAATATTGACCCGTGCCTGACCCTCAGCATCAAAGATCATCACCTGGTCCAGCCGAAACCGATCATGCACCGGCACCGCCCGGTCATCCAGCAGCAACGCATTGATCACATCGTCATCTTGCTGCTCTTCATACAACGCCTCGCTGACGGTTGGATCAGCTGCCAGCAACCGCGCACTTTCTGCTGCAAGTTGCTCTTTCTGCTCCAGGGTTGCAACAATCCGTTGCGTATCATCTGCGAGTTGGTTATCAAGAATAGTATTGCGTGTGGTATTGGTGCTCAAAATAAACCCAACTATGCCACCCAGCGAAGCAATAGAGAGAAGCAATGCCAGGGGAATCAGGAGTTTTAAGCGAATACTGATCGTATTCCACATGCAGCGATCTCATTCTTTAGTAGAACAACCGGTAGCGGTTATGAATTTGGCAACATTATGGCAAATGAACGTCTATTCTCGTTCTTCTTGGTTACATGACTCTAGCGCAAATTGTTCAACGACGATCTTTGCTTGACTATCGATAAAGAGAGAATCCTGCATATTCCCTTCATTATAGCACAGCACGCTGTCCCGATACTGCCAGAATCGTCAATGTTCATGGCTACGATGGTCGGTCGCCCGCGCTGCAAACGAATGACAAAACACATGTGTGCAACAAGCAACCGCTTGACTCAACCCACCGATTGTGCTATCATAGAAAGCATCATGAGGTGGTATGCCTACGCGTGCCACCTCTCTTTTCGCGTTACAAAAGCTCAGCAACAGTGGAGTGGAGGCATAGCGTGTACGCTATTGTTCGAGATCGCGGCATGCAATACCGCGTCAAGCCAGAGCAAAAACTCAATATCGATCTCCTTGATGCCGAACCGGGCAGCGAGATTGAGCTTGATGAAGTGCTGCTCATCAGCGATGAGGATGATACCATTCGGGTTGGTTCGCCGGCTGGTAGCAGGCGCACGGGTGCGTGCCGAAGTGATTGGCTCATGTTAAAGGCAAAAAAATTGTAATCTTTCGCTATCGCAACAAAAAGCGATATCGCCGTCGTGTTGGTCATCGCCAACCCTATACCCGTATTAAGATTACCGACATTGAAGCATAACAGCAACACTTGACAGCAGAGGAGAAACAGCAATGGCACATAAAAAAGGTGTTGGCAGTACCAGAAATGGGCGTGATAGCAAACCTAAAATGCGTGGTGTCAAACGCTTTGGTGGTGAGCATGTTCGTCCTGGTTGTATTATCGTGCGCCAGTGTGGTACCAAAATTAAACCAGGCGATAACGTTGGTATGGGGCGTGATTATACGATCTATGCAATGATTGAGGGTCATGTGCATTTCCAGCCCTTCTCACGGACACAAAAAAAGGTGAGCGTTGTACCGCTCCCGTCAGTTGCACCCGCTGCATCTGAAGGGGTTGAGGCATGAAAAAAGATATTCACCCCAAATATTTTGAAACCGATATTGTCTGTAGCGCGTGTGGTACCGTATGGAAGATTGGCAGCACCCGCAACAACCTGCGTGTGAGCATATGCGCCAACTGCCACCCATTTTTTACGGGCGATCAGCGCGTTATTGTCGATACAGAGGGCCAGGTGGACCGCTTTATGAAGCGTCTCGCCACGGCGCAGCAAAAACAGGCCAGTGCCGAAAAACGCAAACAGGAAAAACGACAGCAACCACGCAAAAAGAGCTTGCTCGAAGAAGTGTATGGTTCCGAAGAGGCTGACGCAACCGTTGAGGATACTGAGTCGGCGTGAGGTTCAGCCTCTGCCGTCAGTTCTCCTCAACGTTTCTACTAGAGCACAAATGTCAGAGCAACCATACCTATCAGCATGATCGATGCCCAGAGGGCAATGCGTCGCAAATCATGGACAATATGACCATATTCCACCGAATGATCGATCTGTTCTAAGGCAACGCGTTCGCGAGCCGGTTTCGAGGTGGTTGCCGCAGATGGCTGCACAGGAGTATACCCTTTGCCTGTTTGCTGTTGTCTGGCCTGACGGCGTTTTCGCCCGGATGGTTTTTGTGATGGTCGGGTATGAGGTGGCATATGAGCGTTCGTTTATCCTTCTCATGCTATCGTCATTCAACATCTGTCATCCAAATTATACCATAAAAGGAAACAACATTCGATGAGCCAACAGACAGCCAATGGACGCATTGAGATAATTTGCGGATGCATGTTTAGCGGCAAAACCGAAGAGTTGATCCGACGGATTCGGCGGGTGAAAATTGCCCGCCAGCCGTTTCGTCTTTTTACCCCCAGTCGCGATACCCGTTATGGTCTTAACCAGGTGACCAGCCATAGCGGCAGCCGTTTAGAAGCGCAGACCGTCCGTTCTATCAGCGAAGTGCTCAACGCCTGTCACGATGTCAAAGTCGTTGCCATGGATGAGATCCATTTTCTTGATGATCCGCCCGAACGTATCGTGGCTGCCTGCCAACAAATGGCTGATCAGGGTATCCGTGTGCTAATTGCCACCCTGGACCAGGACTTTCGTGGTGAACCCTTTGCGGCTATTGCATTACTGATGGCCGTAGCCGAACGCGTCGATAAGCTCTCCGCCATCTGTGTCTGCTGTGGGGCCGAGGCCACGCGCTCACAGCGCTTAATCAATGGGCACCCGGCCCCCGCCGATGCCCCAACATTGATGCTGGGTGGTCGCGAAATGTATGAAGCACGCTGCCGTGCTTGCCATATCGTGCCGCGCTCATAAACCACGCCGCGTACAGGAACATGAACGCCAGCGCACACCCGTGTCGTTTCAGTCATGCGCTGCCTAAATACGCCGCAAGTTGCCGCAATTCGGCCCGGTAGATATGGCGCATCACCGGCGGTGTGATCAGATGCTCGATCATACCTGCGAACCCCGCTGATGCTGGCAATCTGGTTGCAATTTCTACCTCTGTGCCGTTCCCATCTGCAAGCGGTGTCAACGTAAACGTCGTAACGACACCCGTCGCCGGGTCGTGCTCAACCAGAACCCGCCCTGGCCGCCGTTCCTCCACAACCATGCGGTATTCGCGCTCCTGACCCAGCGCACGAGTACGCACCCGGAAGATTGTACCATCGCCCTGCCCGCCAGTTTCTACCGTAAGCGATGGAAAAAACTGACGCGGCAAAATCTGCGGATGCCCATGCTGATAGTCGGTCAGCACCGCATATATTCTTTCTGGTGCTGCCGCAATCTGAGTCGATGCTGCGGTATAGATGGTGCTCATCGGGTTCTCCTGTTCCTTTGTCTGTTCGTATCTATCCTTCACTTGCAAACCCAGGCTCCAGCGTGGGGTGTGCCGCGACCCAGGTTGCCATCACCTCAAGTGCCAACCCCATATTACCAACCTGGCAGTGATTATGTCCCTGTTCTGCTTCGGTAAAGATGCGTTCCGTAATCGAGCGAGCATGCTTCAACGCAGCCACCTGCAGATGATGCATCTTCAGCGGAATAAAATGGTCAGCCGCACCCGTCAAAATCAACACATCCTGGGTTACTCGTTCTGATTGGAGATGCTCTGCATTAAACTGAAGCAAGGCCAGCGCAGCATCCATCTTATCAGGACTTGTTGTCCGCGCTGAATATGCACCTGTTTCAAGAGATACAAGGCGGTCATGCCACCACTGGGTACAGCCGCGGCTTCCTCATAGGTCATATTGGCGCGCTTTATGGCTACCACCCCGTTTTCGGGCATACAGAGATACTCGGCATATGCTCCCATTTCCTGACCACGATAGCCAAACACCTGGTCGCCTACCGCGAAGCGCTGCACGTCCTTGCCCACCGCTGCAATCTCCCCAGCAAATTCGCTGCCGAGTGTTTGTATTCGCGGTTTGTTCAGGCCAAAAAACAGGCGTGCCATGAGCCAGAAGGGTAGTGGCATGTTACATTCGCGTGGAGAGATGGCTTTGAAGTTTCGCGCTTCTGTATCTCCGTAATTGACGGTTGTCGCTGCGATTTTTATCAGTATTTCCTTGTTTTTCGGCGTGGGTTTGGCTACTTCTTGCAGTTTTAGGGCGTCTGGTGACCCGTATTGTGTATAGACTACTCCTTTCATGTGTATTTCCTCCAGAACTGTTTCGCGCGTTAGCTCTCGCTACGGGCCGGGTGGTAGATAACATCCAACGTCTTTTCAAACTTCCTGGCCAGTTTTTCTTCGTGCCTGGTGTAATATTCCGTTTCGATCATCGCAGTTTCCTTTGTTCCTATCTCTCGAAATGCTGTTCAAGCTATGAAGCAACCGCCCGTGCCAGACGATGGAGTTGCTCCGACTGCTTCAAGGCTTTGCGCTTCAACGTTTTGGATGGAGCGCGGTCGTCCCGATCGTATGCAGGCAGGATGCCTGTGCTCCAACGCTCCAACGCTCCAATGTATTTGTAAAAGCTCTATCAGACCTCGGGTACTGTTTGTAGCTGGCGGTTGATATAGCTGGTAATTTCTTGAGCCGTGCTGCCATCGGCACAGAGCAGCATCTCTGATGGTGACAGGCGATGGAGTTGCTTTAGCGCATTGCGATAGTTCCGCCGTGCTTCGCTAAAACGACCGAGCCGATGCCATGTGTGGGCCATGCCCAGGATGCCCATGACAAAGGTGCGGTCAAGATAGACGGTGCGACGGTAACAGGCCAGGGCATCATCGTCCTGACCCAAGTGCTCATAGACCTGAGCGAGCAAGTAGTGGGCTTCAATGCGGAGTGGATCAAGGTCAATGGTTTGTTCCGCATGAGTCCGAGCAAGCTCCCAATCACCGCTGTCCGCAGAGAGACGAGCCAGTGCCAGATGGGCATCGCTATGATCGGGTTGAGCTGCCAGCAAATCGTGTAACATGGGTTCGGCTGCCTGTTTTTTGCCCTGTTGTAGCAATGCACGAACCTGTAACCAGAGGTCGGGACGCGGTGGTTGCGGATTGCGCTTTACCTCAGGCGTAAGGTCTGATAAATGGACAGAAACAGCAGGCGCTTGCGGTGCGGGTATTTTGCTGATAGGCGCTTGCTCGACCTGGTGTTTGGTTTTCTCTGTTTGTACAGTTTTACTCTTTCCTTCAGCAAATTGAGGATCAACGATAAAGAGTGGTGTGTTGAGTGGTTTGCGATAGACAACAGCGTTTGGAAAATTATGTGCCTCGAACTGATGATAGATACTTGATTGCGGTTCGGCATGACCAACAATGAGCCAGCCGCCGGGTACCAGCGCACGGTAGAAGCGTTCGATGATCTGTCGGGTGGTTGATTCTTCAAAATAGATAGTGACGTTGCGACAGAGGATCATATCCAGCGCAAACGTCCCATTGGCAATCGATGGATAGCAGGGTTCAACCAGGTTCAACCGGCTAAAATGGACCATCCGGCGAATATCCGAATTGAGGCGCCAGCGCCGCTGTTCGCTGGTAAAGAAGCGTTGTTTGATCTGCTCATCAAGATCACGGAACGACCATTCGCCATAGAGCGCCTCGCGGGCACGGCTCAGAAAGTGCGGGTTGATATCGGTGGCTAAAATGGTGATCGTCCACGAGGTATCATGAGGCAGCATATCAGTGAGCAACATCGCTATCGAGTAGGGTTCTTCACCCGAAGCACACCCCGCGCTCCAGATACGCATGGTGTGTGAACTGGCGCGTTGTTTGAACAACTCGGGCAGAATGTGTTGGCGCAATGCCTCAAATTGTGGTCGATTACGAAAGAACGATGTTTCGCCAATGGTCAGATGAGCCAGCACAATGTCCCAGGCTGGCCCTTTATCGACAATATCCTGGTACAACTCTTCCAGGTTCTGGTGACCACTGACACCTATAGCCAGGTTCAAGCCATGAAGCAAGTCAGCACGCTTCTGTTCGGGGTAAAAGAGACCACAACGTTGCTGTAACAGATTGCGAAAGCGGATGTAGAGGGCATCATTCAGGCAGTGGTCCATTATCAATCCTTTGTAGGTACGGCTTGCAGCCGCGCGGCGGTCGGGACGACCGCACCGGTTCGGACGCGGGTCGCGAACTTCGTAGGTGCGAGATCGTAGGTGCGGCTTGCAGCCGCACGACGTTTCCCACCGCAAAAGATGTCTCCATTGAGATCATCAATTATCAATTATCAATGTCGTTTTTGCACCTGTTGCAAAATAACAGGCGCCATATTCTGAATCGACTCAACACGGGTGATAACGCCCCGTTCAAAGGCTGCCCGCGGCATCCCATACACGACACTGCTGGCTTCATCCTGGGCCAGGGTCAGCGCACCGGTCTGGTGCAGCAACTGCATACCGGCAGCACCATCGTCGCCCATGCCAGTTAACACCACCCCGATGGAGCGTTTGCCATAGGCTTGGGCCACCGATTCAAAGAGGAAATCGGCACTGGGGCAATAGCGATCCTGGGGTTTATTCAAACGGATAGCAAGAGAGTGGTTGCTGGCCGCAAGAATGTGATGTTCTTCGGGAGCGAGATAGACATGGGCGGGTTGGAGTTCTTGCCCCTGAGCCGCGATACAAATGGTCAAGTCGAGGGTCTGATCGAGCCACTGGGCCAGTGCTGAAACAAACCCACGGGCAATATGCTGCACCAGGAGCACCGGCAAGGGGAAATCGCCGCCAAGCCCTTTGAGCAACAGCTGAACCGCCACGGGACCACCAGTTGAAGCGGCGATGGCAAGGAGTTGTGGGTTCACTGTTGTGATGGCTGGTGCCGCCGGTTCAGCCGGCGACCGCCGAACGGCATGCCGGGTTACGACCGGTACATCAGCCATCAGGCGGAGCGTGGTGAGCAACGTTTCACGGTCTTGCTGGTCATAACTGCGATGCATACTGCCGGGCTTGCGGATCACCGCCAGGGCGCCAGCGGTCAGCGCTTCGACCGAGCGCACACCTTCAGTGCCGATGCTACTGCTCACCATTACAATGCGCGTGGGTGATTGTTGCATAATCTGACGTGTGGCTGCGTACCCATCTTGAATCGGCAAATGAATATCCATGGCAATGATATCAGGACGGAGGGCAATAGCTTTTTCGACCGCCTCACGCCCATTGCTGGCGGTACCGATCACCTGGAATGTGTCATCTTGTTGTAAGAGCCCGACGAGTAATTCGCGTTGGGCCAGGGAGTCTTCGACAATCAAGACTCGAATGGGAGTATCACGGTTGCGTTTGCTCATGCGTGTACCGTTGGCACAAGGTCCTGTAAAACCAATGGTTCGAGCAACAGGACAGAGCCGTAATCGGTCGTGATGACCCCTTTGAGAAACGCGGCGGCTTTGTTCCCGCTCAAGCTAATCTGGGTGCTGACCGGTAATGCTATGACATGACGTACTTCATCCACGAGTAGACCAAACTCGGCTTGCTCCTGACCAATAATGATAATCTGCTCGTTAATATCATAATGAAGGGTTTCTTGCAGCAGGACGCGACCATGCAGGACCGGTAGGTAATTGCCACGCAAGTTTAATAGCCCACAGATAGACGGAGGGGCATCGGCCAGTGCTAATAAATCGGGTAGCCGTACCACTTCCATAACAAATTCGACGGGAAGCCCATATTTTTGTGAGCCAATGCGAAAAATAACAATAATCATGGAGGTATTCATGATTTGTTGTGCCTTTCGAGCAAAATGTTCATCGTTAAGACAGCCGCAGTGTTGTTGATAGAGAGCGCTACTTCATCGACCAGCAATCGCGCCTCGCCGACATGAAACATGCGCTCTAACTTTTCGATACGATCAGATGTGATGGTATCGGGATAGTTGGAGGTGCAGGTTATGGCGAGTCGGGGTGGGTTTGCATCTTGATAGACATGTACTTGAAAGATGGCGTGCAAGTTGTTGGCAATTAACGCACGTGCAACCGCACTGATGGCCGCAGTAATGCGTGCCTGCTGAGTCAGTTCAAGCCCCAGCGAGCGTGCGACCTGACGTACTTCTTGACGTAAGGTAATCACGTGCAATTCATTTTCGACCCTAACCGACGGAGATTCTTTGATCATCACAAATCATAGACTTTCTGACATGTGTTCACAACCGTTGCACGGGTTCTCTTTATAAGAGGCCGAGTTGACGTAACGACTCGATCAAATTATGTTCGGCATATGAGTCTTTGGGAATATAATCAATTGCCCCCGTTTCCAGACCAGCCAGGGCGTTTTTAGCGTCGTCGTAGCGGGTCAACATCACAATCGGAATATGACTGGTTTGCGGGTCTTCTTTCAGCGCACGGCAAACCGCATAGCCATCGAGTTCAGGCAGATCGACATCGAGCACAACCGCATCGGGGTGCTGGTTACGGGCGGCTTGCAGCCCGTTCGGGCCAGTATTCGCAACTTCTACTTCGAGCCCATGGCGACGCAGCTCAAGTTGAATGCGCATGGCCTGGGTGCGGCTATCTTCTACCACAAGAATACGGTACGTCATTGATTTCTCCTCTGGTCCTTTTCTGATTGATAATTGTCAATTGTCAATTGTCAAAACCGTTATTCAATCAAATGAGCGATCGTCTCCAGCAAGGTTTGCTGATCGAACCCGCGTTTGACAATATAGGCGTCGGCACCCGAGGCAATGCCGCGCTGTCGGTCTGCCGGGGTATCAAGTGATGTTACCAGCACAACCGGTAAGTGTTTCAGCTGTGGGTCAGAACGAACCTGCTGCGTCAGTTCAAAGCCATTGAGTCGCGGCATATCGATATCGCTGAGCAGTAATTCATACGTGCCTTCTTCGGTGCCGCGATGGAGCATCTCGAACGCTTCCAGACCATCGGTCGCCAGTTGCACATGATAGCCGGCAGCTTCGAGAATATTTTTTTCGAGGGTGCGGGTCGTAATCGAGTCATCTGCAACCAGCACGCGATGACGACGCTGCACAGCTTCTGGTTCGGTGACCAGATGGACCATATGGCGCTGGCCCATCACGGCACGCAGTAGGTCAACCAGATCGAGAATGGGAATGACACTGCCATCGGCCAATATCGTCGCGCCGGCGATAAAGCGCAGCCGTTGCAACGGCGGGGGCAGGCGATGTACGACAAGCTCCTGTTCGCCCAACACGGCATCTACCATGCAGGCGACCTGACGTTCACCACTGCCGAGCAACAAGGCCCAGGATTGACCATTCTGTTTTAATGCGGTGTTTTGCTCACCGGTCTGGTACTGGGAAACTTTATCATCGACACTGAGCAGACTGGAGAGATGCATCAATACAATCGGGCGGCCCTCAACCACCAGGGCTGGGCGGCCTTCAATGGTCTGGACATCGCCGGAAATCACGGGTACAATGCGTTGTACTGATTCAATCGGGATCATATAGGTTGCTTTGCCAACTTTCAACAGCAGCCCATGTGAACTGGTCAACAGCAGGGGCACACTAATGGTGAAACAGCAACCCTGCCCTTTTTTACTTTCGACCTGTACCTGCCCATGCATACGTTCGACCTGCGAACGCACAATGTCGAGGCCAACCCCCCGTCCAGAGAGGTTGGTCACCGTTTTACGGGTCGAAAACCCGGAGAGAAAGATGAGATCGATCAGTTCAGTTTCGCTCATTCGTGCCAGTTCGGTCTCACTGACCAGTCCCGTATGCAAGGCTTGTTGCCGAATAACTTCAAGATCGAGGCCGGCACCATCATCGCTCACTGCAATGGTGAGGTAATCACCACTCACCGCTGCTTGCAACCGAATCAAGCCAACCGGTGACTTCTGCATGGCATGACGCACACCCGTTGCTTCAATCCCATGATCGACTGCATTGCGTAAGAGATGCAGCAACACTTCGCGTAACCGTTCCAGTACCTGGCGGTCGGCCTCGGCGCCGCCATCATCAATCTCCAGAACAACCTGTTTGATCGCGGCACGTGCCATCTCACGCATCTGTAAGCGCATGGGATTAAAGAGCGTGCTGACCGGTAACATGCGCGTCCGGCGAATCTTGTCGTGCAGCCGGTCGGTTACGGTTGCCAGACGCATATGATCTTCCACCATAGCGCGAGCATGTTGACCAAGCCCCTGATCTAACTCGGTGAACAAGTCATTGGCCTGGTGCAATATCTGTATCAAGCTGGTTGCCTGTGCAATAAAAATCATGGTGTCATAGCCACGGTTTTGTTCGGCCCGTTGTTGCGTTGGATTGGTTGAGAGGTCGCGACCGTTGAGATGATGGATGGTCGGGTTGAGCGTTGGTATCTGCTGCTGGAGTTTGGCTAGCACCGGGTTGATCTGGCGCCAGAGCCGGCGCCAGCGAGACGCGAATTCAACCAGGGTGCTGGCCTGACTGGCACGCTGTTCGGAACGAACGGCGCAGGTAATGAGCTCACCGGTTTCGTTGAGCAGATCATCAAGCACGGTGGTTGCCAGACGAACGGTATTGCTGGCCGTTTCCCATGGCACTTCTTCAGTCGATGCAGGAGGCGTTGATCGTTCTGCTGCTGTTTCAACCTGGGGAGGCGGATCTATCGTCAGAAGCTGATCATCTGGTGTTGCTCCCCGGTCGGGTGTCGCTTCGACTGCACTGTCTGACGGTGCTGCTTGCTCCAGTCGATCAGGATCAACCAGCAGTTCAGATCGTTGTTCTGATGGCTCAGGTACAGCCTCGTGCTCTGGCTTCGGGGCAGTCTCCTCTGTTTGCTGCGGTTGCAGCAAGGCCGACATATCATCAAGCAAATGTTGGTATGTGCCAATCGCCGGGGTTTGACCGGCGGCGATCTGTTGCATCATGGTGCTGATAGCACTGATCGATGCATAGATGGGATCACAGACTTCGGGTGTGAGCGCGAGGCGACCCTGACGCACGGCACTGAACACATCTTCCATGCGGTGGGCAACATGCTCTACCGGGTCAATACCAGCCGCACGCGCTCCGCCTTTGAGGCTGTGTGCCTCGCGAAAGAGTTGTTCGAGCAGGTTACTGCGCTGGTCATGGTTCGGGTCACGTTCCATTTCAAGCAGCAGATCACCAATAGCCTGACAATGTTCGGCCTGTTCTTCTTGAAATGCGGCCAGGACCTGTGCCATAATTTCTTCATCTGTCATGCATTGTCCCCCTTTGACGGTAGATAGGACCCTGGCGCTTTTTGGTAGGGCGCAGTGCGCTGCGCCCTACCAAGCAGGTAGTCCGTTATAAACGATAGATCGAAACCGTCTTCTGCAACGATTGGGCCAGTTCATTCAAATCACGTGCGGCCCGTTCGGCCTGACGTGTGCTGGTCAGCGCCTGATTGGTTGCTTGCTGAATCGCAGTCATCGCCTGGCCGATTTGTTCCATACCCGCAACTTGCTGATGGGCGGCCGCCGCCATCTGGACATTGGCTTGAGCACCACCTTCTACCTCGGAAACGATGCGATGGATGACTTCACCGGTGTGGGTTGCCATTCGCGCACCAGACTCAACACCCTTGCTGCCCTCTTCGGTTACCATCACCGCGGTATTGGTGGCTCGCTGAATCTCTTCCAGAATCTCGCTCACCTGACGTGTCGCATTTTTAGAGCGTTCAGCCAGTTCCCGTACTTGCTGGGCCACCACGGCAAAGCTGCGGCCCTGTTCGCCGGCACGAGCAGCCTCAATGGCGGCATTGAGGGCCAGTAGATTGCTCTGATCGGCCAGTTCGCTGACGGTTGTGGTAATCGCGCCAATCGCTTGAGTCTGCTCCGAGAGGGCCAGAATGGTCTGAGCAATGCTTTCCACCCGCTGGCGAATCTGCACCATTCCTTCAACCGTCTCTTCGACCGATTGTGTGCCTTCGCGGGCGATCTGGAGCGCTGTCTGGCTATCCTCAGCGACCTGGTTGGCCTGATGCGCGGTTTGCTGGGCGATTGCCTTTACCTCTTCTACAGTCGTTGATGTTTGTGTTACAGCCGATGATTGCTGGGTTGAACTGGATGCCTGCTGGGTGGTAGCAGCCATAATCTCCGATGCTGCAGCGGCCATATTGGCGCAGGCTTCATTCACTTGGCCGGTGATGCTATGCAGGTTCTCGACCATGCTGTTAAGGCCCTTACCAAGCAAACCAAGCGCCCCATCCTGCTGCACCGAAAGCCGGCGGGTCAGATCACCCTGGGCTACCTGCTGCACAAATAAGAGATAATCGTCCACTGTCTGTTCTACATGCTGACGATTTTGCACTTCTACATCACGTAGGCGAGTCGTTTCCATCTGTGCTTCTTGCTCAGCCGTAATGCGGCTTTCCAGCGATTCGGCCATGCTATTGAAACTCTGTGCCAGGATGCCAATTTCATCGTTGCTGCGAATGTCGAGTCGCTGGCTTAGATCGCCATTGCTGATGGCATGGGCCATGCGGACCAGTTTATCCAGCGGTTTAGTCAGGATCTCGCGCGAGAAAATAATCACCAGAAAGACGGCCACAAAGGCACCGCCAATGGTGACCAGAATCGCATTCAGATTCTGATCTTCAACGGGCGCACGGAAACTGGACACAGGAACACGATAGAGCAGATACCATGGCACGGTATGAAATTTGACAATAATCGATTCAGCCTCTTCACCATCAAGGCTAAAGGCTGACCCGGTGAAGAAGACGCTATCACCACCTTCACGGAGCGAACGGGCATTTTCTGCAACTTCTTCTGAATTGGTCGGTTGTTGCAATCGTGCCGCCGTGATCGCACCAAAGCGCTGATTGGCGATCATCTGTTGTTCCAGTGGTGGATCAAGCGCCACCATGGGACGATAGAGATTATCTTCGTTCGTTGGTAATAACACCCGAATCAAATGCTCATCGAGAATGATACCATAGCTTCCCTGACCCGCATTGTTGCTTGTATCCAGTAAGAGTTGATTGAGTGGATCGACATATGAGCGAAAATCAATGATACCATTGATGGTATTTTCTTCTTCATCATAAACTGGTGCTAATGTATGAAAAAACACACCTTCTTGACCAGGGCTTGCACCAATCTCAGAGGTCACAATATTGCCATCAAGAGCAGCCTGTATTTCGGGCCGTTCGTTGTAATCGATGCCGATAAGCTGTTCATCAGTACTAAAAAGGACGATGCCATCTGTATACACAATAGAAATGGCCGAATAATTATACGCATGGCGTACCACTTCAAGTACTTGGGAAGCATCATCCTCATTAAAGCTTTTATTTGAGTCGTCAAAGAGACGGCGAATATCAGATAATGAACTGATCACCTGTACATCACTGCGTCTTTCACTGAGATATTGCTCAATCGTATTGACCGAGCTATCAGCAACAAATTGAATGCGCTCACGGGCAACCTCAAGTACATTATCATTGGCCGCCATTGCGTTAATAACCGTCAGGCTGACCATGGGCAACAGTAAACTCAATAAAAAGAGAAAGATGAGTTTACTACTGATTGATCGCGTAAATGACCATACTCCAGGCATAACAGTCCTCCTCACTGCAATGTGATACAACTGAACCGAGTTTACTGATTGACAATTGCGTCGGTCTCGTCATTGACCAGTATGCGTGGGTCTTCAAGTAACAGCACCGGGTCAATCAACACACTGAGTTGTTGATCGACCCCGCGCACCCAGATCACACCTCGACCGGTCGTGGCTGAAAGCGATGGTGACGGATTAAATTCACTCCGTCGCACTTCCTCCACGATATCTGCAAGCAGACCAATCTCCATCGTATTGACACTGATAATGACCAGAAAACTCTGTGGTGCTGGTGGGGTAGCAGCAATGTCAAGGAGCGGACGCAGATCAATCGCCGTCAGAATACGTCCACGTACATTTACCAGACCAACGATAAATGCTGGGGTCGAGGGTAATGGTGTGTGGTGTTGAAATGGGTGGACTTCGCGGATAAAACGTGCTGGCAGGCTATAGCGACCATTGCCCAGGCGGAAGATAACGGCTTCTTCGCCAAGTTCGATAGTCGTTTCTACCTGTTGCATCGCCAGGGCACGCGCCCGTTCTGCCAAAATGCGCTGGATGTCTGGATCAGACCGAAATTGTTTGATGTCCATGTGTCTCTCCTGATAGTCTCTGGTGTATTACAGCACCATTGCTCTAATAACAGCCTCATTGCTGTTCTTTTGTCCTTTATTGATCTATTGTTGATCGATAAACCTGCTTCAAGAAGATATTCTTGGACAAAAAGAACTGGCCTGGAATCGAGATGATAATTGATGCAAAAGCCAGATTATTTCTGGCGGATTCGTATTATACCATAGGTACCGTGCTCCATCAGGTCTTTTTTTCGGGCTTTATCACCCATACTGGTTCGGAGATGTGCTGAGAGTAAGACTGCTCTTCGTACTATTATACGTACCACTCCGTTTGCATGCAACAAAATGCTTTCCCTCTTATTGTAACACCGATAGCTTGCAAGAAACAGCAACTTGTGTTATGATGAGACAACAGTTGAGACAAATGGTTATGGCCCCATCGTCTAGCGGCCAAGGACGCACCCTCTCAAGGTGGAGATCGCGGGTTCGAATCCCGCTGGGTCCACCATTGTTTCTGTTTGGGGCGTGGTAGTAGAGGCCTAACATGCCAACCCTGTCCAAGGTTGAGATCGGCGGGTTCGAATCCCGTCGATGCCCCGCCACAAAGGCATTTACTGAAGACACTG
>JAAURD010000160.1 GCA_012034075.1 Chloroflexaceae bacterium
GCGCAATTGCTGCCGCCGCAAGGATGCCACCGGCAAAGAGGGCAACACCGATAAAATAGATGCCAAAGGCAATACCGGTAAGCCAGCCAAACCCTCGACGGTCTTTGGGAATAGCGACCGGTACGAGCGAACCCTCTTCGCCGCTGCGCATCACCTGGCGAATGTTTTGCCAGGTGGCAACGACCTCTTTAATTTTGGAGAAATCGGCTTTGGTTGCAGGTAGGGTCATAATACAGTCTCCTCCACTTTTTCGGCCAGCGCGAGTTTTTCCTCTTCCACCAGCTTGTTAATCTGGGCCGAACGTTCCTTGATCCGCGCCGTAACCTCGTTGCTGCGTTCACGTATGGTACGCATATCTTCGTTGGTAAACAGGCTGCTCTCCTGAAGCCCGAGCATCTGGCGCGCAATCTGCATAAAGTCAATTTGCTGTTCGCTCTCTGGGCCGATATGCACCACGCTGGGCAGATTGCCGCTGATATTGTGCATTTTGTTGAGTATCTCTTGCTGGAAGCGGTATTCCAGAATTTCGGGGTAGTACGCTGCACTCAGGGCGCGAATATCGAGTGCCTGCGCTTCCAGCATCGCAGCATTGGCCTTCGATTCGCTCTCGGCTTCGATCATCAGCTGACGGGCATATGCATTGGCGCGATTGAACTCTTTTTCGCGGGCAGTATCGATCTGGGCCTGATAGCGGGCAATCTCAGCGCGTATCTCCGATTGGGTCTCTTGCAGCGATGCCAGTTCGCGGTTAAAGTCGCCCTCGTCCTGCTCTTTGCGCAGTTTGAGTTCATACTCGTAGGTGTAGGCCTCTTTGGCCACACGGACCATTTCCGGAGCAGCCAGGTCCATGCGGTACTGCTGGCTGGAAGGCTCGGCATGGGTGATGTTGGCATTGACAAAACGCACCGCGGGCAAAAATTGCTTGTTCAGCGTATCGAGCAAGGTCTGGGTGCTTTCGCCGACTAGATCATAAATCGCTTCGGCCTTTTGCTCGTAGATCAAGGCACGGGTCACCTCGCTGATCGCGTTTTCGAGCTTTTCGGCAAACCCCTGGGCGCCGCCAAGGGTGAAGATAAACTCGGCCGGGTTTTCTACCCGAAACTGCAAGAAGAGATCAACCGAGGCATTCACGCGACCTTCGGTGGGAGCTTCACGAATAGGTGCGTTGTACGGATACTCTTTGGTGATATTGACAATATAGCTCACTTTGCGCCACGGGCTGAAGAGCGTCGTCCGCCCGGCATCAACGACCTCTTCTAATTTGCCAAATCGTGTGATGAGCGCCTGACAGCCGTCAGGGACCATGATGTAGCTGTTTTTCCAGATATTGAAACCAATATAGCCAACCAGTAAAATCCAGTAATGGATACCAAAAAGAACATTGGCAATATTACTATCGATAAATATATCGAGGACGGCATCGAGTGTACCGGCTGCAAACCAGCCCGCAATACCAAAGCCAGCCAGCAGAAAAACGCCCACCAGCCAGCCCATCGGACGGCTATGTTTGGGCACAACCACCGGCGATATCACATTGGTATATTGTCCCGAGGGCTCATGGCGGGGAAAACTGCGGTTGAGCACTTCGGCTGCTTCGGTCAGTGATACCGACATCTGGGCAATTTGCGTAACCGCCGATTTTTCCTGTTCACGGGCCGAGAGAAAATCCTCGGCATCAATGCGAAATTGCTCAAACTCTTCGCTCTGGGCAACTTCACCAATGGCTGAGGCAATTCGTTTGAACTGTTGCATGATCGTCGCTCCCTTGTTCGTCAACTCTTTGGATTGTATCCAGACCATACGTTTCAGTCATCATCGTTCTTGCACTATAGTACCACATGATACGGGTTATGTCATGGTTTCATGCCATTGCACCAGTTTCCCTGCCAGTTTCCCCCTGGACGGATCAGATTCTCCGTACAACCAAAAACCGACCAGAATCCCGTTCCACGTGTTGCAGTAGGTGCAACATCGCCCCGCTATACTGGTTGCAAGAAAAGCGCATACAACAATGGAGGTGTTGCAATGTTTGGAAACAAAACGGACAAGGCGAAGCGCTTGGAGTAAACTACGGCGCTGCTGATGGAACAGCCATTATCGCCGGCGGAACTGGCGCGAAAGCTCGGTGTGGCGTGTTCCACGGTGTTACGCGATTTGCCGGTGTTGGAGGAGCAGGGGGTGCTGTTGCAAGAAGATGGACGGGGCGTGCTGCACCTGTTCCGGCGAGTGCTGAAGGGGTAATCTCTGGCTGTTGCAGAACATGCATGGTTTTGTGGAAAAGTGTTGCTATTTGTCACGACATCGTATGCTATGCTGGATATGCATGGGATAACAGGAAGGATGACAACGATGACTCTCAATAAAGCTATCATCAAATCGGAGGGACTGGACCAACTGAAGCGCTACTTGCTCACGGGGCGCAAGACCCGCAGTGAGCTTCAGGATTTGCTCGGTATTGACCGTACTACGTTGTGGCGCTGGATTCGTTCGCTTGAGCGGAATGAATATGCTATTGATACAGATGAGCAGGGACGGTTGTTTATAGATCGCAATACGTACCTGACCTCGCTTAAACTCTCTGCGCAGGAGAGCGTGTTGTTGATGCTGGCTTTGCGGCTCTTCCAGCAGTATAACGATAAGCCACAGCATGCGGCGGTGGAGATGCTGCATAAGCTGGGCACGCAGCTGATGCATGGGGTTGCTACGGTGGTTGGCCCGCATGTGATTGCGCTGGCTGAGGCGCAACGGGCGGGTCTGAGCCAGCAGCGCACCGATGCGGATCGACGGATGGAGGCGATTGGGACTGCCTGGCTTACCAGTCGCAAGCTGCGCATCTTCTATCGTCCCTTACACGCCCATCGCCCATTTGAAGAGGTCTTTCATCCGTATATGCTTGAGCCTTCGGCGATTGGCCGCAGCACCTATATGATTGGCTATTCGGAGCTGGTTGATGGGTTACGGGTGCGTAAAGTTGAACGGCTGCAACGCACACCTATTGTTGAAGATGACACATTTGAGATAGCAAAAGACTTTGATATCCATCGGCTGCTTTCGGGGGCATGGGGCATCTGGTTTGATGCCGATGAGCAACCGACCACAGTGACCCTGCGCTTCTCTACCTATGTGGTGCAGCGAGTTGAGGAGACCCGCTGGCACCCTACCGAACGCAAGGTGTATGATGCGGAAGGGCGCCTGGTGTGGACTGCTGAGATTGATACGGTAGAAGAGATGCTGCCGTGGATCCGTGGCTGGGGCGCGGATTGCGAGGTGATTGAGCCAGCTGCGATACGTGACCAGATAATCGCCAATGTGAAGCGGATGGTACGGCTGTATGGCACACCCATTGGCGCAACACCGACGGATGGCCTTGATCTTGATGTACTCGGTTCACTGTTTGGAGCATAACGATGATACACAAACCGTTTGATCTGCGCCCATTTCAAGAACGTGTTTTTGCGACATTGATGGCCGGGCAGAGCGTTATCTTGCAGGCGCCCACGGGGGCGGGCAAAACTCGTGCGGCGCTGGCGCCCTTTTTGCAAAACCTGGCCCATATGGGTGATCGGCTACCGCTGACCTGCCGCTATGCGGTGCCGCTGCGTGTGTTGGCACGTCAGTTTTTTGCTGAATATCATCTTTATGGGGAATGGATTGATGCGAAGATGAATACGCGGCTGTGTGAGACATACAAGCAGTTTGGGCAGGAACCGGTGCGGATCCAGATTGGCGAGCAGGCCGATGATCCGCATTTTGAGGCAGCGCTCACCTTTTGTACGATTGACCAGTTGCTTGCCAGTGCTTTGGGCGTGCCTTATAGCGCTGGGGGGCGGCGAGCAAACCTTAATGTGGGGGCGATTGTGGGCAGCTATCTGGTGTTTGATGAGTTTCATCTCTTCCCATACGAGCAGGGCAGTGGCGCACGTCTGACGACGCTGCAACTGTTGCGGATGACGCGGCTGCGAGCGACCTATCCGTTGGTGCCGTTTGTGCTGATGACGGCGACGTTTTCGACGACGCTGTTGGAGCAGTTGGCGACGCTGCTGGATGCGCAGGTGATCAGCCCGCTGCCAGAGGTTGATCCGCTGGCGGGCACAGATGAACTGGATGCGCTTAATGCTGGGCGTGAGCGCTCTTTCTTTCTTCATGAGACGCCGCTTTCGGCGCAGGCGGTGCTGGCAGCGCATACGGATAGCTCGCTGGTGGTGTGCAATACCGTGCGGCGTAGCCAGCAGATGTACCAGCAATTGCGTGAGCAGCTCGAGCAGGAGGGGCGGCCAACGCGGCTGTTGCTGTTGCATAGTCGCTTTACGCCGGATGACCGCGGATGGTTGCAGGAACAGCTGGAAGCAGATTTGAACAAGGCAGCCTGGCAGCGCGAGCGCCAGCGTGATGTGATTGTGGTAGGCACGCAGGTTATGGAAGTGGGCTTAGATATTTCGGCGAGCCGGTTACACAGCGAGATAGCGCCGGCGAGTAGTCTGATTCAGCGGGCGGGGCGTTGTGCGCGGTTTGCCCAACAGCGGGGCGAGGTGCATGTGTACCCGCTTGATGCTGAAACGAGAACTCTACCCTATAAAACTGACCTCTGTGAGGTGACTTTGCAGGCCTTGGCGGAGTATGACGGGCGGCATGTTGGTTTTCGTGAGGAGCAGGGTCTGATTGACGCGGTGCATACCACAGAGGATAGCGCGATGCTGGAGCAGTTGGGACGCACCGACCAGGAGATAAAAGAGCGCGTGGTTGCTGGCTGGAGTGCTGATTCGGAGCAGATTGGGAAGATTCGCTCGCAGCTGATTCGGGATGTGCAGCAGGTGTCGATTATTATTCACGATGATCCGAAGAGTGCGATCACGGAGCGGCCCTGGCAGTGGGAGAGCTTTGGCTTGTCGCCCTATTTGCTGACTGGGGCGTGGGATGCGCTGGATGACTACTGGGGAGAACATGGCAATGGCGAGGCATGGTGTCTGAAGCCGGTGGCGTTTGAGAGCGCTGATGAAGCCGGTGAGCGGATGCAGGTGCGGTATGCATGGGAGTCCGTTGCTCAAGCAGAAGTATCATCCACACCGATGATTGCGCTACCATCGGCGCTGGCGACGTATGACTCGCCGAAGACGGGCGGGGGGTTGGGCTTTCTGCTGCGTGATGGCGGCCTGGAGCTGAGCAATTGGCCGGCTTACACGAGCAAGCCGCGTGGCAGTGATCAGCGCCAACGGAGCAACCGGGGCTATGAGCAGGAGAGCTATACCGATCATATTAGTGGGCTGTTACGGGCATATCAGCGCTCACTGCTGCAACAGCAACTGGCTTACCCGGCGCGGGTGTTGGAGGCGGTGCTGGGTTTGCCGGCTGGCAGCATCGATCAGGCGATACGACTGGCGATTGCGTGCCACGATATTGGCAAGCTGGGCACGAAATGGCAAGGCTGGTGTGAGGCGTGGCAAACGCTGCTGGCCGAACAGCGGGGGCAGCTGTATGCGGCTCAGCCGGGCAAACGGCCCTTTGCGCATACCGATTTTGATGGTTCGACGGAGATGTATCAGTTGCAGCGCATGGTTAAGTCGTCTCGTCCCAACCATGCCTGTGAGAGCGCGGCACTGGCAGCGTACTTTGTTGAGGAGACGTTGATTGCGGCTGCAGATGACAATAAAGCCACTGCAATGCTGGCATGTGCGACGGTTGCGGCGATTGCGCGGCACCATGCTGCTACATCGTCGAAGTATGGTCCTATCACATTGGTTGCTGGTGCGGTTGATGTTATCCGTGAGAATCTGGAGCTGGTGCGTCAAGGGCAGTCCTGGAGCTATGATTTGGCCCATATGGATGTAAAGTTGCATGAAGATGGATACTTAGCGGAAGACCGTATGACATTACCTACGGAAGTGAATGTACAGGAGACTCTGTTGTATTTTGTGCTGGTGCGGGTGCTGCGTCTGGCGGATCAGCGCTCGTTTGATTTTTAAATGGGGGGGTGTGAGCGCGGTCGTCCCGACCGCAACCCCTCACCCCGACCCCTCTCCCACAAGGGGAGAGGGGAGCAGTACGCTCGGGTCAGGGTGCTTTTTTTATTCTGCTCATTTACGACTGGTGCGATGCAGCCATGGTGGTTACTGCTACTTCGGCGTGGCGCAACACCTGGTTGCCCACCATGTAACCACGGCGCAGTTCGCTGGCTACTATCCCGGCCCGATCATCTTCGGCAACGGGAACAACATCCATGGCAATATGGATATTCGGGTCAAATGGCTGGCCCTGGGCTTCAATCGGGTAGACCTGATCGGCGGTGAGGAGGCTCAGCAGGCGCTCTTGCATAAAGGTGACGCCAACCAGCCAGGATTGCAACGATTGGCGCAACCCACTCGCGTGCTCATACAGCGCAACGGCGGATGGGTCTGGCTCAGACGATGCAGGCTGGGGTGTGGATCGGTGGAGCAAGCGCTCGAACAAGGAGGGATCAGACGATGCAGGCTGCTTGTTCGGTAGCGTTGGGTCGGGGGGGAGCGGTTGGTCGAGCAACTGCTGACCGGCGCGGATCGCTTCATCCATGCTATCAAGCACGGGCAAGAGCGAACGAATCAGATCGAGACGTGCCTGTGTGCGGATGTTTTCCTGCTGTTTGCGCAGAGCTGCCATTTCTTCATTGCGGCGCTGGTCTGTCGCACGGAGTTGTTCCAACGCCTGGGTCAGCTGTTCCTGCTGGGTTTCGGTGAGGGTATTGGCTTTCAGTTGCTCACGACCGGAGCGACCAATCTGCTTTTCCAGTGCGGTGAGCACGCGTTGCAGCCCTTCTACCTGTTCGCTATTGTTGGTACTGATAGTGGCGGGCAAGCGCTCGACATGGGCAGACAGATGGTTGAGCTGATCGGCAAGGGTTGTTTGCATGGTGTGCAACTGTCGGGTTACCTGGGTCAGTTGGGTATCGAGCTGGTGCAACTGGGTCTGGGTATGCTCTAGACGGGGACGACTGGTGGCGGTCGTTGGCAGCAGGCGGACTATGAGCCGCCGCAGATGGGCCGACCAGCCCGACTCGTTTTTGGTGGGTTGCTCGTACTGGTAAGATGGATTGGTCACAGGGTTACCTTCTGATACTGCTCACGCCAATCGGTGCGACACAGGTCGCTCATGACACGGGCTACGGTCAGAACATCTTCGGTATGGAGGGTGAGATCAAAGTCGGCCTGACGTTGTTTGCGTGATGGCGCGGACCATTCGTTGAGCAGGAGCATATCGGTTTCGATGCGCTTTTCGGGGTCACGCAGCGATTCGTAGGCGGCACGAATGCGTTTAAACATGGCCGGATCACGTTCGGGCGGGTGCGCCTTGACCTGGGCAAAGTAGGCTTGCTTGATCTCGGCCAGGGTTGCACTCTGTGGTATGTCCAATACGGTATAGGGATTGTTATAGGTTGATTTCATAGAACACCATGGTTGATGATTGTGAACAGTCTATGTGTATTAGGAAACTGGTTGTCTGATTGGGTTACAACACATCAGGATCAAGATCAAAATCGGGATCAAAATCAAAATCGGGATTATCCATATATATCCTCATAAATGGACTATTAATCTGTCGCCGCATCTGTTGCGCCTGCCGCACCAAGTTCTCATTGCCCTGATTTTTCGCCAGATGTTCGGCGCGTTGCAAGGTCTTTTGGGCGTTATCTGTTTGCCTATTTATGCCTTGCAGCAAGCCGAGCAGAATAAGCAGACTGGGGTCATCCGGTGCTTTTTCAACGGCTTTTTCGGCATATTCCAGGGCCAGGTCAGGTCTCACCTCCGACAGGTAAGCGGCGATCAGGCGATACCCGTTGGGACTCTCTGGATCAGACTCGACGGCCTTATTGAGCAGGGTATGGGCCAGCGTGATCCATTCTTTGCGTTCGTGATCTTTCGCTTTGCCAGTGGTGAATGGGCGCAGATAACTGATGACACCACCATGAGATCGATCTGGGTGTTGGTATTGGTTAAAGATGGTTGTTGCGATATCTGCATAAAAGCTGATGTCGATCTCGATGGCTGCCTCGGCTCGTTCGAGTAGTTGCACCAGTTCGTTGCATTGATTGGCAACAATCCAGCATTGCATGGCCATCAGATAGGCTTCCGTTTGGTCGGGAGCAAGGGCCAGGGCTTCATCGATATGGGTGGTGACGACGTTGAACTGGTTTTGTTCGACGGCCACACGGGCAAGGTGGATCGCAAAGCGATAGTCTTGGGGTGCAATTTTGCGGCCATCTTCATAGGTTTTTATTGCTTTTTGATACTGCCCAAACTGTTGGAGCGTGCTGCCATGGTACAAGAACGCGCTGGCAATGCGCTGGCGGACTTGCTCATTGGCTGGTTGCTGTTGGGCCAGCCGTTCGAGTGCGCCCTGGGCCGCACCAATTTGGTGGCGTTCGTGGTATAGCTCAATGGCCATGATATTGGCATCGATATGATTCGGATCGATCTCTAACACACGATGGATTTCATTCAAGCCTGCCTGATATTGATCATTGGCGATCAATGCCTCGGCCAATTGCATCCGTGTTTCGGTGTCTTCGGGGCTTTTCTTGATCATTTGACGAAAGATCGTGACGGCTTCATCGGGACGATCGGCGCGTTTATAGCATGTCACAATTCGTTTGCGTACCCAGGCCCATTTTGCATCCTCGGTATCGTCCTGGTCTTTTGCACGTGGGTTTTTGCGTGGGCGAGTACGCAGGAGCGCACGCCATGCTTCGGCAGCATGCAACCAGCTTTCGAGGTGTTCATAGGCAATCGCCAGGTTTTGCACGATGACACGGGGTGAACCCATTTTGCTGCTATTGGCGACTTTCTGGCGGGCCTGTTCCCAGCACAGAACTGCTTTGCGCCAGTCGCCTTTTTTGGGCCAGATCGTGGGCTACGGTATCAAACACCGTGACGAGCAGTTCATTGAGGGGGGCATAGTCGATCTCGGCGGCCGCCCAGGCGGTGGCCTGGGCGGCGACTACGTCGTTGGCTTCCATTTGGGCGGTAAGCTGTTGGATAAACACCAGCGCCAGATTCTGGCTTAACCAGTTCGTCCGGATGTGGCCGGCTTTCTGTACCTGCTGCCAGCATTCAAAGGCGGTCTGATGATCGCCCTGCTGAGCAGCAGCGACGCCACGGTAGTACATGCGGATGGTTTCGATATCTTTGGAGGGTAACCGGCTTTCGTCAGAGAGCACTTCAAGCGCACGCTGGTCAGCCTGCTGGATCAGACTGAGACCGAAAAGGAGCCGATCCAGAGCGGATGCCTGATGACTGGTGTTTTCGGGGATGGGTTGCTGTTGGAGCAGGGCCTGCAATGGCGCGAGAACACTGGCAGTCTGGCGATACGTTTGAGCGAGGGCACTGATATCGGCATTGGCATCTTGCTCCAGCAGGGCCAGGGCCAGCACCCACGATACACCATCCCAGGATGGTTCCAGGTCAAGCACCTTGCGATACAAGGTGATGGCTGTGTCGAGCTGATCCATGTGATGATAGGTCAGGCCCAGGTGGTAATGATAGCGGAGGTCTGCTGGTTTGCGCTCCAGTGCCTGTTGCAGATCGACGATTGCTTCTTCGTGGTCTGGTCGTTGCAACGCACGCCGAAAGTAGGCTTCAGCCAGAGCCGTCTGTAGGGCCGCGGTCGATGGTGTCACCGACTCCCAGGAGCGAATAGCCTGGCTAAATTGCCCGGCATTAAAGGCGTACAGACCCCGTTTCACCATATCTGGTGGTTTTTTCTGAGTCTGACCGGTTTTTTTCTTATTCTTATTTTTAGAAGATGCCATACGAACAGGAACCAACGCACTATTCGTATGAATAGCGCATTGACGCTAAAACGTTGCCCTATAGAAAACTCTAGCCGTATTATAGCATGCCTTGCGGTTTGCTTTCAACATACCGAACAAACCTACGGGCAACTGATGGCGGTTTGCTGTGGCGGGGACACAGCCGTGTGCTGTGCCCCGCCAGTGGGGAGGGTTCCTGGTAGCAACAACAACGAGCAGTGCCCCAGGGAGTTAGGGGCTCTCAAGGGTAGGTTTTTTTGGTTTAGACATGGCTCATACCAAATTCGGTGGGCGCAGCACGCAGACGCTCCTACAGATCGCACTTGGAGC
>JAAURD010000161.1 GCA_012034075.1 Chloroflexaceae bacterium
GCGCACACCCATCGATCCGTTCCGTGCTGGCCCGATGAGCCGCCGCTATTGAGCGACATGCAAGGCCCTGGCAAAGCAGCACCGATGACGCGGGGAGGGCCGGAACCCGAGCAGCCCAACCGCAACCGACGTGAACGACGCAAACAGCATAAAAAGCAGCAAAAGCGCAAAATGCGGCGCTAACTGACGCGCAATGCGGGCGAACAACCAACGATGCAATGGCGCATGGTGACGGGTGCAGCAGCACGCTGCTGACGCCGATGGGAGCGGGTTGCCCAGCAGCGATATTCAGCGCGACCCGCTGATGCAGCAGCTGCTGCGCAACCCTGCGACGGCGGGCTGCGCGGTGGTGTTAACGACACGCGAGGGCATGCAGCTGCTGCATTGTGAGCGGGGGTATACCATATCCGGTTTGGTACGTACCATTCGGCCCATATGACACAGGCGAGAAGCCACCAGGTTGGGCTCGTATCCCACCAGATATGGTATGATCGTCCCGCATACAGGGCGGTTATTGCCGCTGAATCAGCGGCAGATACATAGACACATACACCGGCTGCTGGGCAGGCGGTATTGTCGGCACACCGGCTTGTGTGGGTGTCTCTGGAGGTACCGTGTCTGCCCCCCAATACGCCATCAGAAAGTCATCCCACTGCCCATCTGCGGCGATCTGAAAGTAGTCGCCAGTGTAGAATCGCCGTTTCCAGTCGTCTGCTGCCAGCGGCGTATAGATGCTCAGGCCACCGAGCTGCTGCCAGTTCCAGCTGACGTCGGGATAGAGCCAGGGTTGCCCGGATTGATGGCGTTCGCGCAACACCGTATCCGAGATGACGGTCTGAAGCGCCATGGCCGCATCACGCACTGCTGGCTGATCATCCAGATTGGTTGCCAGGGCACGGCTCAAGCTCGCCAGATCACAATAGGTATCCACGCCCACCTGAATCTGTCCGTCGCTGTTGTTATCAAAGCAGTCGATTTGCTTGGCAGCGCTCTCGATCGCCGCTTGTTGTTCGGGCAGCACGCCACGTAAGGCCTCAGCCAGCGCATCCAGCGCCTGGCGCAGGTTGTCCAGTTGGCGCAGGTCGATCAGGGCATAGGTGTACGGATAGCGGCTATCGGCGGCAAGCTCGGCGATCTCACCATCCAGCCACGCTGTGAGGATAGCACGAGCACTTTGCTGGTCGCTGGTGATTGCCCCAATATGCTGATCATAGCGAAACGTGGCCCACTTGACGCTGGAACTACTCAGCAGCAGATCGACGCTGTTGCGCACTTCATACGCGACCTCGACCATGCCCATCAAACAGGCATCGAAAAACATGCCGTTGTAGCGTTCGCGCTCGCTGCCGGCTGCCCGCGCATCATCCAGACTCCAGCGCAATGCATCGCCCAGCGATTGGGTCGAAAGGGATGTGCCGGCCGGGTGTTCATCAAAGAGCAGCCCGGCCAGCGGGTCGTCCTGACGCTTTTTCCCGCCGGGCTGGCCTGCCAGGCCATTAGCACTTATGCCACTGCCATGGCCGACCATCACCGGCATAACCTGGCGGGCATTGGGATAGGCCAGCAACACGCCCGTGAGAAAGCCCGCAATGGTGTAGGGGTTGGCGATTTCTTCCGGCATCTGCCAGACATCCTGACCCAGGGTATAGCCCGCCGTGGGATCATCATAAGCATATGTGCAGGCCGTGGTGCTGGCCGGGCGCACGCGATACAGATAGCTATCGCCTTCAGCGGCTGGCCCATCAATCCAGGCGAGAATTACCACATGGTCATTGCTCGCCGCTTGCTCAAGCCGACAGAACAGCTCCTGGCCTTCATCGGCAAGGTCGTTATCGACCGCAATAATCATAGGAATGAGTATCTGGGTGATCGTGTCGTTTGCCACGACCACGGTTGATGTTCGGTATTGCGGCGCTTGATCGCCGTTGGTCATCGTTGTTCTGCTCTGCAAGATACTGCCATCCTGCATCAGAGCACTGACCTCTGCGCGATAGGTCACGTTCACGGTCTGGCCGGTTTCCACAATGGTGTTGTCCAGCCGGATCTGCCGGGTGTCCGCGTCATAGTCGGCGCCACCGGTCACACTGCCCTCTTGATAGCGCAACCCCTCTGGCAGGGTAGCCATCAGATCGACCTGCTGGGCCACAATAGCCGAGAGAGTTGCGGTAAAGGTGACGGTTGTATCGACCGTCGCGGTGATGGGTGAAACAGCCGTCTCCAGATTGACCGGCGGCACATTCTCGGTGAGCAGCCGAAAACGCACGGCGTCAAACCAGATCAGCCGCGTATTGTCGGGTTCGCTGGTTTCATCGGACAAACGCACGTGGCAGAAATCACCAGCGGGGCACGGCACTTCGGCCAAAACGTTCCACTGCCCAATGCCCTGTTGCTGGTCAACATGCACCTCTTCGATCCCATCGGCATGCCGGACTTCATAGGTGGCATCGCTGGTGGCTGGCTGATTTGACATGTTGATTCGCTCCGGATACCAGACGGCCACCTCATAGATGCCCGCTACGTCCAACCGGCCCTCCCAGATAGCGTAGTCGGTTTCTGCATCTTCATTCAAGGTCCAGCGTGCGTGTTCAGCATAGGGGTTGCCATCGGTCACTTCACGCCAGCCATTGCCGCCCTTGACCGAGTAACATGGCTCCAAATTGTCACAGATAAAGGTGTCCGTATCCTGTGCCTTGGCCGGCGCAACCGGCCAGACCGCCCCGGATATCATCAGGGATAGCAGCACAAGGCTGCGCCAGAGACGTCGCATCAATGAGAACCCTCGCTTTCTATACAGCAGTTGGTCTTTGCACCGCTGGCTTTGCCATTTGCTTTCAACAACCCGTTCCGAGTAGTATTCTGTTCCCCACTTCACATCAGTTGTCTCCTATGATACAATAAGCGATATCAATATGGCAAGATCAGGATAACAGCGTATGCCCCGGCGCTCATCGGCTAAACCGCCAGCATTTGAACAGACGGATCCGTTTACTCGGCATGTCGAGGATGTGTTGCGGCATATCCACGATCCGGCCTGGCTTGGCAGTGAATCACCGCTTGCCACGCCCTATTTGCTCGGCGCCCATCTCCAACCAAACCTCTCGCCCAGGCCGCTTGAGCCGGCCCAGCGTGGTGCCGTCTTACGCACGGTCATCGATGAAGCGCTGCATGCCATCGATGCACCGGCACGTCGCCATATCACGTTGCGTTACATCGAGGAGAAGCGACGCGACATCATTATGGACGAGATGGGCATGTCGGTCAACACCTTGATGAAACATCAGCGCAATGCCGTCCAACAACTGCGCGATGCCCTGCTGCATGTCCTGCGTCCTGCCCTCCGTGCCGAAACACCGCGCCGCTTTACGCCCCTGATTGGTCGTGCAGCGGTCTATCAGCAGTCGCTGGCAGCATTGCAGCAGGCGCAAACGCTCACCATCACCGGGCCATCGGGCATTGGCAAAACCACGCTGGCATCATTTCTGGTGCAAGATTGCCAGCATGCGCCGATCTGCTGGCTCACCTTGCGGCCGGGCATCAATGATTCGTTTGCCGGCGTGGCTTTTGCGCTGGGGTATACCCTCAGCCTGCATCAGGCCGGGCATCTCTGGCAACAGCTGATTGCCACCGCCGACACCGCTGAATCACCCGAAGCGTTGTTGCTGGTCCTACGCCACGACCTGCATCAGCTTCAATCGCAAGGGTACACGCCGATGCTCTGCCTGGATGAGATCGACCTGCTACGACCGTCGGAGATCCTTGAGCATATGCGGATTGTCTCGCTGCTCGAAGACCTCCGTGGCGTCATTCCGCTGCTCCTGATCGGTCAGCAGCCGCTGATAGATGGTGATGTCCTCTATCAACTGGCCGGGCTAGAGGCCGAAGCTGTGCTGGCCCTGTGTGAGCAGCATCAGTTGCAGCCGTCGGCCCATGAAGTGGCACAGATTCTGGCGGCCACGCGGGGCAACCCGCGCATGATCGAGTTTGTGCTGACCCTGCATACCGCCGAGACCTCGCTCGACGAAACGATACAGCTCTTTCGTGAGGCGCCCAATCTGGAAGCGCTGTTTGAACGGGTATGGCGCCGCCTGCACCCCGATGAACAGGCGCTCTTAGCCGCGTTAAGTGTCTTTCGCCGTGCAGCACCAGCGGCAGCGTGGCATGATGCCGCCCTGGGCCAGTTGCACGGGCGCCATCTGTTGCAGGCCGACCAGCTGGTGGGGTCGAGGTATTGCCGCTCTTTCGCGGCATTCTGCTCAAACGCATGCCCCAGGAAGAGCAACAACAACGCGAGCAACAGGCAGCCGCGATCCGTCTCAGCTATGGCGAATATACCGAAGCGGCATATCATCTCATCCAGGCCGAGCAGACCGATATGGCGGTGCAGCTGTGGCAGATGTATCGACGCCACGAGATAGAGCAGGGCCAGGGTCAGGCCGCTATGGAGCTTTTTGCCAACATCCAGCCCAATCAGGTCGCAGCCAGCACCTATGAGCAACTACGCCTGGTGCGCGCCGAACTGGCCCGCTTGACCGGCCAGTATGACTGGGTTGAGCGTGACTTACAGGCGGTTGCCTGGAGTCAGCCCACCTTGCAGTACCAGGCTCAGCGACTCCTTGGCGATACCGCCGATGTGCAGGACTACTGGGATGTCGCCCTGCGCCACTACGATGAGGGCCTACGCACCGTGCAGCATCTGTTGATGCAATCGGCGCTCTTTCGCAAGAGCCGCGCCTGGAGCCTCGCCAACCTGTCCCAGCTGGATCAGGCGCTGATCGAGAGCCAACGGGCACTTTGTGAGATTGAATATTTCTATGCCTGTCTGCTCGACGATAACGGTGATCTTGATGCGGCCTGGACCTATGCCCAGCGGGTGCTGGAACGGGCCACAGCGCTCCAGTTTCGCGAAAACCTGGTGAATGTGCATGATCTGCTTGGTCTGATTGCCGCCAAACGGGGCGATTTTAGCACAGCCATCCCCACCGTGATGCGGCCGAACAGATTTGCCAGCAGATTGGCCGGGCGAGTACACTGGCCGATTTGCTGGTGAATCGCAGCGATCTGTATAACCTGATGCACCGTTCCCAGGATGCAATTGCATGTGCCCAGCAGGCATTTGAGCGGTTTAGCCGCCTTGGCAGTAGCTGGGGCCAGGCGATTGCGCAACGCTGCATGGCCGAGGCATACATCCATTTACGCGAACTGGATGCCGCCGAACAGGCTGCCCAGCACGTGCTCGCGCTTGAAGATGAACACACCCGCCCCGATGCTTTGCGCGTGCTGGCCGAAGTCTTTCTGCTGCGCAACGACCCCGCCATGGCCGAGGCGTATGCCCAGGCCGCGATTGAAAGCGCCCAGGAATCGAAAAACGACTATCTTCAGGGCTATGGCTACCGCACGCTGGCAACCATCTATCAAGCCCAACACCAACCGCAACAGGCCCAGCACGCCTTCGCCGAGGCGCTCCGTCTCTTCACCGCACTGGGCCTGCCCACCGAGATAGCCGATACCCAGCACCTGATGGCCGATGCTGCGACGAGCCAAACGGCGCAATAAGACCGCTCTTTCGTGCCGATTCTGGCTCCCCCATGGTAGCCCCTCTTTTAGAACTCCTCATATTGTGTGACAGAGTCGCCCTATTTTACGACTCCACCCTGCCGCTGTTCCGGTACACTGGATGTCAGATGTTCAAGAACATCGGTCTGTTCACTCAAATGAAGGAAGGGAATGGATGAAAGACCCGCTCACCCCACAGGAACAGCGCGTGATTGCACTGGTGGCCGAGGGCAAAACCGACAACGAGATTGCGCAAGACCTGGGTATCGCCCGATCCACAGTGGTGCATTATGTGCGCAGTATCTGCCAAAAGCTCCGATCGCCCAACCGCACCGCCGCCGCCGTCCAGTACTACCGCTGTACAGGGCCATCGTCTCACCACAAAATGACGGGTAGTCAGGAAGGGGATGAATCAATACAATAGCTAACAGATGGTACAATACGTCCCATGTTCACCAGGTCACAACGATCTGTCTTATCCGCATATCGGTTTTTGGAACCTTTTGATGACGTTTCTAGGTAAGGAGACTCGAAATGAACCAACCCATCACATTGCGTACACTAATCATCACCAACGGCCTGACCATCCTGCTTTTTGTCACCCTGCTGCTCGTATCGGGCACGGCGGCAAACTCACTCCAGCAGACCACCAGTCCACAAACTACCACGATCAGCTATCAGGGCAACCTCACCGACAGTGCCAGTGAACCCATCAACGCGACGCTGCCCATGACGTTCAAACTGTACGGCACCTCCACCGGCGGCAGCGCCATCTGGACCGAAGAGCGTACCGGCGCCAATGCTGTCCCAGTGAGCAGCGGGCTATTCAGCGTGCTGCTTGGCAGTGTTACTCCGCTGGAAACCTCACTGTTTGGTGAGCCGCTCTGGCTTGGCATCAGTGTCAATGGCGATGCGGAGATGACCCCACGTGAGCAACTCAGTGCTACGACTACTGCTGCTGGTCCTCGCTTGCTCGCCGAAAAAACCTGTGACCGGAACAACACAGGCACACCCACGGAAGAGAATTTGTCACGTGGTCGCCACACGGTCAAGTGCGACGGTCCACAAGACCCTATGGAAGTGACTGTAACGACCAGTGGTCGTCCAATCGTGGTACACATGACTGCGGACTACTTTTTAGACCCGGCCCAAGAAACCTATTGTTCAATTGCAGTCTCGCAAAACGGTCAGTCGGTCGATATTGTGGAATTGGAAGGAGGCAAGGGAGAAAATATTCGCCATGCTTGCTCTAGCTCTTACGTCTTCACGGATTTGCCCGCCGGTACCTATACGTTTGCGGCACAGGCAGGCATCTGGGGGCAGCATAACCAGACAACAGTCACCTGGAAGCATCGCCGGCAGATTGTGGCCTTTGAATACTGATCATCATCTCGTATGTAATAGCCCACCGTGCAAGCGGTAATATCCAGGGCCTTTTTGAAACACGGAGGAGATATGATACCAACTCATGTCTTGATACACGGTTTGATTATACAGCAAGAGGCACACCTGCTGGTTGCATCAACAGCGTTGGATGGAATAGACCCGCCCATCGCAATCCAGAAGACGACACACAGCAGCCTGCCCCATCGTGCTGGTGCAGCCAACTATGATGGACCTTGCAGTAAGGCAACAACGGAGGAGAGCATATGAACGTTCATAGACTGACACGCGGTTGTATCATCCTGCTGGTGCTCCAGTTGCTGTTTGGGTCGGTGGCGTGGGGGGCATCCGAACCATCAACGACTGGCCTGGCAGCAGTCGTGGAACAGGCAGTGAAAGATGACCTGGATGTTCCATCATCAACTGATATCATCGTTGACAATGTTCAACAGGACAATATCTGGGCATCTGGTAGTGTGTTTATAACCGCTTCTCATGATATACCAAGCCCACAGTTCTTTCTTTTCCTGGCCCGATTTGATGTTGACTCATGGGAAGTTGCTCTGGATAACGAATCTCTGTTTCAAGAGTGGTTACCTCAAGTGCCTGATACGCTGATCAGTGAAGATGAACGAGCAATATTAACGAGCAGCCCAACCCTTGCAGGCGATGGCTCAGGTCAGCTGAGTTTGCCCTATGCTACAGGTGAAACCTGGACTTTGACGGGTGGGCCGCATGTTGCTGTTAACGGAAGTGTGAAGAATGCGCTGGATTTTGCTGGTGGAAACGGTATGATACGTGCTGCCCGTGATGGTGTAGCCTATTACCAGGCATCATGTCCCAATTTCATTTCTATTGTCCATGACGGTGGTTGGAAGACAACATATTATCATGTGATCAATATTGCCATTGTGAATGGTCAGTCCGTGTCACGTGAGCAATTTCTCGGCAATATCTCTGCACAATCCGGGTGCGGTGGTAGTGCAACTGGCCCTCACGTTCATTTTGCTACCTACCTCAATAATGCACCAAAAGCAATGCATGGGCTTGATATTGGTCGTTGGACCGTGGAAAATGGGGCCGATGCGTATCAGGGCTGTATGGTGAAAGACGGTGTAAGGCGTTGTGTAGGATCAGGCATTTACAACGATGGATCTATTGGTAGTGGATCGCCACCGCCGCCCTCCAACCTCCCACCCAACAAACCCACCCACCTGTCGCCTGCCAACGGTAGCATCACCAACAACCCCAGCGTAAAGCTGGAATGGAAGGACAACGGCGACCCCGATGATGGGCCACGTGGCTCCAATGATTTCGCGGCTGAACTCTATCGCGATGGCACGAAAGTAAATGAAAGTGGCTGGAGTGAAGCTACTTCATGGACCATCAACAATCTGGATCCGGGTACGTACACCTGGAAAGTCAAAGCCGGCGATGGCGAAACCGACAGCGGACTCACGAGTGCCTGGTCATTCACCATCGACACCGTCGCGCCATCGGGTGATCTCACCCTCAACCATGGCTGGGAGCAGGCCAACAGCGTCAGCGTTCCACTGGAAGCTACTGCTAGCGATGAAGATAGCCGCGTGCGTGACATGCGTCTGGGGCACAATTGCCAGAGCCTGGGCGAATGGCAACCCTTCCAGAGCCGCCTGTGGTGGCAGCTGGATGGGCAGCATGGCGATACAGCCAGCGTCTGTGTGCAGTACCGCGACGCTGCTGGCAATGAATCCGAGACCGTGGAGAAGAGCATTGAACTGAACTTCTACCCAGCCCAGCCAAGCTCGTCCAACTATCGTATCGTAAAAGATGTGGTCGCTTTGAGCGGTGGTAGCCAGCAATCGAGCAACTATCGGCTGTCGAGCACCGGTGGGCAGAATCTCGCCAGTGGCAGCATCGCCACAAGTACCGGCTATCGCGCCACCCTCGGCTTCTGGACGGTGATGGCAGCGGGGACTACGCCGCCTCCGCCCGGTCTCCAACCGCCTATGCCAATGATACCAACCGAGCCGATGAGCAACCCGGTGACTTTGTCCTGGCAACCGGTGAGCTCTACTGATGCGGAGTACCTGGTCGAAGTACGCGATGCCACTGGCAATGTGGTCTACAGCAGTAGTTGGATGAGTGGCACCACCTGGACCGCACCGCCACTAGCGAATGGCAGCTATGAATGGCGCGTCAAAGCGCGTGCCAATGGCGAAGAGAGCGACTGGTCCGATAGCTGGAGCGTAACCGTTGATACCGGAACGCAACCACTGCTGCCACCCACGCTGCTCACCCCTGCCGATGAGGCCGTCCTGGATAGCAACACCGTGACCTTTGCGTGGGAAGCCGTGAGCATCCCCGATGCCGAATACGTGCTGGAAGTGCGCGACACCGACGACAACCTGGTGACCAGCAGCGGCTGGATCACGGACACGACCTGGGTCGCGTTGTCTCTGGCCGATGGCAGCTACCAGTGGCACGTCAAAGTGCGTGCCGATGGCGAGGAAAGCGCATGGTCGAATGATGCAACGGTGACCGTTGATACGGGAACGCAGCCACCACCTGAACTGCTGCCACCCACGCTGCTCACCCCTGCCGACGAGGCCGTCCTGGATAGCAACACGGTGACCTTTGCGTGGGAAGCCGTGAGCATCCCTGATGCCGAATACCTGCTGGAAGTGCGCGACACCGACGACAACCTGGTGACCAGCAGCGGCTGGATCACGGGCACCACCTGGACTGCGCTGTCGTTGGCGGATGGCAGCTACCAGTGGCGCGTCAAAGTGCGTGCGGATGGCGAGGAAAGCACCTGGTCGGCGGCACGGAGCATCACCATCGACACAAGCGGGCCGCAACCGCTGCAACCACCCACGCTGCTCACCCCTGCCGACGAGGCCGTCCTGGATAGCAACACGGTGACCTTTGAGTGGGAAGCCGTGAGCATCTCTGATGCCGAATACGTGCTGGAAGTGCGCGACACCGACGACAACCTGGTGACCAGCAGCGGCTGGATCACGGGCACCACCTGGACTGCGCTGTCGTTGGCGGATGGCAGCTACCAGTGGCGCGTCAAAGTGCGTGCGGATGG
>JAAURD010000162.1 GCA_012034075.1 Chloroflexaceae bacterium
CGAGCAGGCGCTCGGCCCAAACCATCCCGATACTGCTACCACGCTCAATAACCTGGCGGGGTTGCTGGATGCGCAGGGCGATTACGCAGCGGCACGGCCGCTGTACGAACGTGCCCTTGCTATCCGCGAAGTGGAGCTCGGTGCCAAGCACCCCGCTACCGCAACGTCGCTCAATAACCTCGCGGCACTGCTACAAGCTCAAGGCAACTACAACGCGGCCCGCCCGCTGTACAAACAAGCACTGGCCATTTATGAGCAGGCACTCGGCCCGGAGCATTCCGATACTGCATCCACGCTCAATAACCTGGCTTTTTTGTACGCTGATGAGGGATATTTTGATGAAGCGGTGAGACTGATGCGCCGCGCGTTAGCCATCTGGCAAGCCGCTCTTGGACCTAATCATCCTCATACCCAGATTGGGTACAAGTCATTGGCAACTCTTGAGCAGGCACGCAGAGACAACCAGACCGAGGTACAAAGCTCTTTCTCACACGTGGGCGAGTAAATGAGAGAAAGAGCCACCACAAGCGTTGTTCGTTACTGGTGCTTAGTACAGCATTGCGTTCATCCATGTCGGAATGCCTTCACGGATCAGACGTAGGTGCGGCTTGCAGCCGCACGAGCTATCAATTGCCCACGAAACGTGCACCGCCAGGGTCCTCAGTACAGCAGGTTCTGTGCCAATTTCGACAATCAGAGGCTGCAATGCTGTACTTAGCTGTTCGCTTTGAGCTGGGTGAGCACCTGGCTCGCCAGGTGCAGAGCCTCTTCGGTGTTGTGAATTTCACCAGCGCTCTGGGCTTCCTGGACTTCACGCAGGATCAGACCGACCAGCGGGCCTGGTTCGAGTTGCAATACCTGTATCAGTGTATGACCGTTGAGCAATGGTTGATTGGGGACGGATGCTTCACCCCAATAGTGCTGGAGCATGTGGTCGGTCCAGTCCAAATGGCGTTGCCAATCGGCCAGATCGAGATTGGGACCACGGGCAGCAAGATGATCCGCGAGGGCGTGGATTAACACATCCGGCCCATGACCATCGGTGTCACGGAAGAAGCGGGCAATGGCACGGGGGGTAACATGTTCATCGTTGCGCAGTTGTCCAGGACGCATGTGCTCACGGACGACGCGGCTGATATAGGCTATTTCGTTCCGGCTGAGTTTGAGCCGCTGCGCGATAATGCGGGCATCCTGTGCGCCAATCTGCTGGTGACCATAAAATGTGACGCCGCCACCGGGTTTGGGCTGTTTGGTCTGGGGTTTGGCCACATCATGCAATAATACCGCAAGTTTGAGCAGGGCAGCGCGGGTATGGTTGGATCGTATCGTGAGTCGCATATGGTCATGGAGCTGGACAGCAGATCGCAGGGTGAGCGGCAGGTCGGGATAGGTTTGCACGGCAACCGGCAACACCGATGGAGTGACAACGGACTGAGACATCGCTCTGGCATTGCCCTGGGTTGAACGCGGGGCCGGCTGTGCCAGGTGATTGAGTATCCATTCAACACAGACAACTGCCTCTAAGATATGACCGAGTACGGGCAAAAAATGCACAATAGGCTGGTCACAGGTGCGTGCTGGTTCCAGTTCGGGTATCAAACGGGTTAAGAGACGGACGTCATCGAGATACCACAGCCAGGACGCAGCATCGGTCAAGGCGAGGAGCTTGAGCAACTCATCGCGCACACGCTCGATAGCTACGTAGTCAATCCAGACGACATCGCGGCGAATCGCCTGATCCAGAGCGGATGATACGGCCAGGCCATATTCGGCTGCGAGGCGTACTGCTCGCATCAGACGCACCGGGTCATCGCGCAAGCTCGAAGGCAAACAGAGTCGCAGGCGGCGCAAGGCCAGATCATGACACCCACCACATGGGTCTATGATACTTTCGAGCAAGGCTGGCAGACCGCCTGAGCGCTGCTGCTCTGAAAGCGTCGCGATACGTTCGATCATGTGGCTGGTCAGCGGCAATGCCATGGCGTTGATGGTAAAATCACGCAGACGGAGGTCTTCTTCAAGGGTACTGGCGCGAAGAGCAGCAATATCGATGGTTGGCACCGGTGCATGGTTAGCGTTGGTGTGTTCAGCTGGATCACGAGTTGTGGCAGTCCGTTCAGCCGATAACACCACGCGGCCGGTGTGATGGATAGCATCAAGCGGGACGAACGAGCCACCGGCGCTATCAGCGAGTTGACGAGCGACGATCAAGCCATCTCCATCAACGGCAAGATCCAGGTCCGCTGGCATGTGACCCAGCATCAGGTCACGCACGCTACCACCAACCAGCCAGACTGACAGATTGTGCTCGTGGCACACCTGAACGAGCAGGTGGAGTGCGGTTATTTCTTTTTGTATTGACACATATGCTCTTCACTATCATCATGGGTATGATGAATATGGCTTTTTTATGGATTTGGCATGGTATTATCCAATGGAAGAGAGAGAGAAACCACGAGACTGCTATTGTCGATAGCTTGTGAAGTGATTTGACCACTGTTTTGATAGATAATATGCTGACTGACGGTCAGACCAAGTTGAAATTGTTCTTGTTCGATCAGGGTCTGAGCGGCTGATGGCGTTGCAATACGTTGCTGATGCATACGCCAGGCATATGCAGTATCAATGACATCGATGACCAGGACATCATGCCGACTCGAAACGTGCCGACCGGTCCACGTGCGAAGTAACAGGGTATCACCTGGTTGCATCGAGCTGGCAAGCAGCAAAATGACGTTGGTTAACGCCTGCGTAATATGATCGGCACGTGCCCAGAGGGTGGGAAGTTGAGGCGTCAGCTCATGGCGGACCCGAATACCGCGCCGCATCAGGATACTACCGGTGAACAGGAGGACACGTTCGACCTGATCATTGACCTGGAGCAGAGCCGGTTTACTGCTATCGGGGTGATAAAGATGGAGTAACTGATGAACGATACTGCTCATGCGTTCGATTTCATGTTCAGCCGTATCAAGATAGTCATCCAGTTGCGCATTGGTAACACGACGAGCAAGATAAAGACAGTTTTGGATTGATTGGAGGGGCGTATTGAGTTCATGAGCCATGGTAATGGCAAGCGTCTCGTTGGCAGCAAAACGCTCGCTCTGGGCAAGCAGGGCCTGTTTGAGACGTTGTTCAGTACGATTGATGACGTGGACAATCAGCACAGTCATGGGTGTATCGGAAAGAGCAAGTGGCATGGTCTGGATATCGAGGGTCCAGGTTTGACCGTCGGTGGTGATATAGTGTTCCAGACGCTGGTGGGCTTGACTATCGTGCAAACTTTGCTCAATCAGAGCCGATGGAAAAGCACAACGATGTTCGGTGAGAAGCAAAAACCAGTGTTGCTGATACATCTGTGCAGGAGAAATATTTAGCCATGATGCGAGAATGTGATTTATAGTGATAACATAACCACGATGATCGAGGAGGAGAAAACCGTCATCGATACGATCAGAAAAGAGCCGTAGCATGGTGCAGAGATCGTTAGGACAGGCAAATATATGTGGTTCGATGCTAGTTTCATACAACTGGTGTTCCAATTCCTGGCGACGCTGCTGTTCTTGCTGAAGCTGATGTTGCAGCTGTTTGATCTGTGCGGTTAATGCATCGATTTGCTGTTGTTGTTGATCTATCTCAAATGCTGTGCTCATAAACTGACCTATTGTAGTCATCAGCCGTCTTGTATCCTGTTGTTTCGTCTCTCAATCGCTTTGCCTCGGCGAATAAGAGAACCTGTGGTGTCATATCTACTTCATATACCTTTATTTGAAGATACCATCGATTTCAACATCTATCATTCTGGTGTTGTTATAAAGGTAGTTAACAACACGAGACAAACTCGCTGTGGAAGAGAACAACATAAGGAGAGATGTTTTATCTATATATCAGTATACGATAAAAAAAGCAAAAGGGTGGTTAAGATAGGTGGAGATTCAGAGGAGAAACGGTGAATGCGGTCATGTTAGGGAATCTCATCGATATCATCAGATTCGGATAGGGGTGCTGATGCATCAGATGGTTCCACAAGCATATACCCTGTTCCACGAACATTGACAAGATAATTGGCCGGTATCTTGCGTCGTAAGTTGCGTATATGGGCTTTCAAAAGCAACTGGGCTTCGGAATCATTGGTCTGGTGCCCATGGGTACGCCGTACAATATCACGGTAGCTCAGTACCTGGCCGGAGGTTTCGGTCAGGCAATCAATCAGGGCAAATTCGGTTGGTGTAAGATGCAACACCTGGCCATCAAACGAAACCTCATGGCGATAACTGTCAACGGTGAGCAAACCAACATGACGATAGCGTGTTTCCGCTCGTTTTTCTTCCACAAAGCTGGATGATTCAGATGGTATGTCAAGTACATCGGCCGGTGAGGAGTTTTGCAACTGAGCAATGCCCTGGGCTATCGTCCGTACTGCGTTTATCTGGCGCATGGCATCGGCTCGTGCAGTAGCAGCAGCGGCTACGCGTTCGATCAGCTGACGTGGCAAACAGGGTTTCTGTAAATAATCATACGCACCGGAGCGAAGGGCCGCGATAGCGGTATCGAGTGATGCAAAACCGGTTAGTAAAATAACATTGGGTGGTGGTTGGCGTTTGCGGGCTTCTTGCAACACAGCAATCCCGTCAACAGCACCCATACAGATATCGGTTACCACGACATCAAAGAGTTGTTCATCGAGGCAACGAATTGCTGTTTCGCCATCCGGTGCTGCCACAACCTGATAACCAGCATCCCGTAATACCTGGGCAAAGAGTCGGCGGGCAACACTATCATCTTCAGCTAATAACACATACATATCATGGAAACTCCCCATTATTTCTATTGTAGTCATCCCAACAGGGGTGAGAGAACGACAGACTTCAGACCCCACCGTATCGGAGACTTGTTGAACATGATGGCTGGTTCTTTGTATTATACGATACTCGTTCGACTCTGCAAACATACATAGGAGGGGGAAAGCATAAAAAACATATTTCTTCTCTGAAAACGTATACCATTGCTCGCATACCCTGATACATCTATAAAGCGATGTATCAGGGTATCATGGTTTAGGTGGTTTTGGCGGTAACGCAGGATCTTTCCCTCCACCGTCACCACCGCTTGGTTCGGGTTGGGGTTGTTTGGGTGGCAATTCCGGGTCGGTGCTTCCCCCGTCACGTGGCTGGTTCTCGGGTTTGCCCGGTAGTTCTGGATCCACAGAACCAGGACCACCCGACGGTAGCAGAGGGGATGCCAGGGCATGGGCTTTCAGGAGCTGCATGTAGATAATAGCAGGTGGGGTATACGGTTTCCGCGTTTCCCCATCGGTCTGGCCAGATTGGATCGGATTGGTGTGTGTTTCACTGGTCTGCATCGAAAGCACCTGTTCTCTTTCCTGCTCACATCGGGTGCAACACAATAAACGTGAACCATCAACGTGTTTCCATACTGCTCTTATTATAGCATGGGATGTTCATTGTGAGAAGCAACACGCAGATCAGAAAATCGGGGGAGTATAACGACCCTGGCTGATACAATCAGCCAGGGTCGCTGTGGTGAGTATCAATATCGATGTTGGCAGCTATTCGACGGTATATTCGCCTTCGACCACACCGTGGTCTTTGCTGCCGGTGCTGCCGCTGCCATGGGCCTGACCAGCATCTTGTGGCTGACCATCGCCATAGGCGCTCTGTGAGACTTTAAACATCTCTTGCTGCAGTTCGCCCATAAGCTGTTGCATATTTTCCTGATCCTCCTGGGCAATAGCATTGCGTAGTTGCCCAATCAGGTCTTCAATGCGCTGGCGCTGAATGCTATCGACCTTATCGCCCAGTTCATTGAGGGTACGTTCGCTCTGGTAAGCCAGACTGTCGCCCTGATTCTTCAACTCGACCATTTGGCGTCGCTGATTGTCTTCATCGACATGGGTTTCAGCCTCTCTGACCATGCGGTTAATCTCGTCTTTCGAGAGATTGGTGCTGGCCGTGATCGTAATGCGTTGTTCGCGACCGGTGGCTTTATCTTTAGCCGATACATTCAAAATACCGTTGGCATCGATATCAAAGGCCACTTCAATCTGGGGCACGCCACGTGGTGCGGGGGGAATGCCTTCGAGACGGAAGCGACCCAGCGTCATATTGTCGCCAGCCATTTTGCGCTCACCCTGCAAGACATGAATATCGACGGCCGTTTGTCCATCGGCTGCGGTCGAGAAGATCTCGCTCTTATGTGTTGGGATAGTGGTGTTGCGCTCAATCAGCGCGGTCATCACGCCACCCAGCGTCTCGACACCCAGCGATAGAGGCGTGACATCGAGCAGGACCACGTCTTTAATATCGCCACCAAGCACGCCAGCCTGAATAGCGGCGCCAATTGCGACCACTTCATCGGGGTTCACACTCTTGTTGGGTTCCTTACCAGTGAGCCTGCGCACCAGTTCCTGAACCAACGGCATACGGGTCGAACCGCCGACGAGAACAACCTCGTCAAGTTCGGTTGGTTTCATCCCGGCATCACGCAGTGACTGGAAAAATGGCTCTTTGAGCCGATCGGTCAGTGCTTGCGTGAGTTGCTCAAATTTGGCGCGGCTCAGGCGCATGAGCATGTGCTTCGGGCCACTGGCATCGGCGGTAATGAAGGGCAGGTTAATTTCGGTCTCCATCATGCCCGAAAGCTCAATTTTGGCCTTTTCAGCGGCTTCTTTCAAGCGCTGCAACGCCTGACGATCCTGGCTCAAGTCAATGCCTTGATCTTTGCGAAACTCGTCGATCATCCATTCAACAATGCGCTGGTCGTAGTCATCGCCACCCAGATGGGTATCGCCACTGGTGGCGCGGACTTCAACCACGCCATCGCCGACTTCAAGCACCGAAACATCAAAGGTACCACCACCAAGATCAAATACCAGAATTTTTTCTTCGGTTTTCTTTTCGAGGCCATAAGTCAACGCCGCTGCGGTTGGCTCATTGATAATGCGCAGCACCTCCAGACCCGCAATTTTGCCGGCATCTTTGGTAGCCTGGCGCTGGCTGTCGTTAAAATAGGCTGGTACGGTGATGACAGCCTGGGTCACTGGCTCACCAAGGTAGGCTTCAGCGTCGGCTTTGAGCTTTTGCAACACCATCGCGCTGATTTCTTGCGGGGCATACTCTTTGCCAGTCTGCGAAGACTTCAGGCGAATGTCATTGCGCGGCCCCTTGTGAATCTGGTAGGGCAGCATGTCGCGCTCAATGCTGACTTCATCGTAGTTATGACCGATCAGTCGCTTGACTGAGAAGAGTGTATTTTCCGGGTTAATGGTGGCCTGGCGTTTGGCGGTTTGACCAACCAGACGCTCGCCATTTTTGGCAAATGCGACCACTGATGGCGTAGTACGGCTCCCTTCGGCATTGGGAATGACGGTCGGGTCGCCGGCCTCCATCACTGCTACCACCGAGTTGGTCGTTCCAAGGTCAATTCCAACAATCTTGCCCATTATGCTCAATCCCTCCTGTTTATGTAAACATGAGCAAGCAGGGGCAGAGATAACTTGTGCTGTGTGTTCATGACACTGGTCAAATCAATCTCTCCACTACTCACACCAATCGTTACCTGTCTTTTTCTGTTCTTTCTAGTGTAAAGCCTTTTCGCTAATCGGACGCAAGAAAGGTATTAGATTTGTGTTAGACTGAATCAGGAACGTGTGTAGTTGATAGGATGGGAGATAGGATGAATCTCTTTGTGATGCATGGGCCGAATCTGAATATGCTCGGCCAGCGACAGCCGGAGATCTATGGCACCATGACGCTGGCAGAGATTGATGCCGCGCTGACCGAGCGAGCACGATCAGCGGGGGCGCAGTTGCAAAGTATGCAGTCGAATCACGAGGGGGTGTTGATTGATTTTGTGCAGGCAGTGAGTAGCCAGGCCGATGGGTTTATCATCAATCCTGGTGCGTTTACCCACTATAGTTTGGCCCTGCGTGATGCACTGGCAAATGTACAGGTGCCCATTATTGAAGTGCATCTCTCGAATGTCTATCGACGCGAGCCATTTCGTCACACATCGGTGATTGCGCCGGTAGCTACCGGGCAGATTGCTGGCCTTGGCTGGCGTGGATACCTCCTGGCGCTTGAATGGTTGCTGGCCCAGCGGTCTGATACCAAATGGCGTTAATCGATATGAGACGGTAGGTGCGACTTGCCGCCGCACGGCGGTCGGGACGAACGCACGCACGTCTCAGACGTAGGTGCGGCTTGCCGCCGCTTTGGCGGGCCAACGCTTTGCGCTTCAACGCTTCCACTTAGGCCAGTGTGCGCACTTCGCGTGGGGTTTGCAGCTGTGTTTCGAGCCAGAGCAACCATGATTCGCTTGGTACCGCATAGGGTTGAAACTTCTCGAGAATCCCTTCTTCTTCATTTTGAAAGAGTGCGCTCTGAACACCGAGTTGTGCCGCAGCCGTCGTATCAATCAGGCTCTGTGAGTCTTCAGGGCTCATGCGGAAGACAATCCGCATGGCACACTCACGCAAAGCAACGAGATCGAGCACCCGTTTTGCGTTGTGGAGGGTATCGCACCAGATGACGCTATGTATGCCAACCTCTGGTCCATCACGTAAATGGTAGTGAGTTGCTGGGCCAGGCTCGATGATGGTGACTCTCTTTGGCTTTCGGCATGTTCGGTGGTATCAAGTTGATGGATCTCATGGGCACGTTGCAACCCGTGGATAAACAGAAAACGTGAGGGCTGGAGGGTGTGTCGTGTTGCCTGTCTCCGTTGGACATCTTCGGCGAGTTGCTGAATGATTATAGGCAATTGACGCCGGCGGCCAAGCAGTGAACTGTGGGGCAAGAGGTCGCTGATACGTTTGAGCACATCGCTATGGAGCGCATCGGTCTGACTAAGATCCAGAATGGAAAAGGTGGCTCTGGCCGGATCCGAAGCTGCTTCTAGGCGAATGGCACAGCTGATGAGGACTGACGCGAGAATACCCTGGGCAGCCAAGCCATTTTGCCCAATGATGAGCAAGTTGCTGCCGCCCTGGCGCCGAAAGACAGCAGCAATGGATTGGCGAATCGCAATCGGCTCACCAATCCAGGCGGCAACACTTTCACCCAGATGGGCGGGTGCGGCCTGAGCCAGTAGGCGATGGAGCGCACGGTTCTTATCGATTTCGGCCAGGGTATTGCCTTCAAAGATGACCTGGTTGCGGCGGTATTCGCGCTGTTGGGCCAGTTCGTTGATCTGCTTGAGATAGACTTCGCGTTCAATATCGGATAACCAGGCAACTTGAAACCGACTGTTGCCGCCTTGCAGACCATTGACGGCATTATAAATCGCCTCGCCGGGACGAGAGAGCATCCGCACGGCGTCGTTATCTTCGGTCAGCACCAGTCGGGTATCTGGTTCACTGCACTGCAGGGCAATACGTACTGCTATTTGACCAATGGTGCTCCGTGGTAGGGTATAATCACCAGACAGGCTTTGTGATCCCAGAATCAGGTGGATGCCGAAGGCACGACCCTGCCGCACCAGTCTATCGAGAATACGGACAGCCTGGGCCGAGAGCATATCATCTTCGGTGAACAACTCCTGGAACTCATCGATCACCAGCACAATACGGGGCATCGGTAACTGGCTCTTCTGATAATAGTCACGCAAATTCTGGGCATTGGCTGAACGAAACAGATCGCTCCGATGCTGCAGTTCGCTATCCAATCCTTGCAATACACTCAAGCCAAATTCACGCTCGCTTTCAATGGCAATAATGCGGGCGTGGGGCAACCGATGGTTGGCATAGGGTTTCCATTCAACACCTTTTTTAAAGTCCACCAGATAGAGTTCGATTTCATCGGGGCTATATGCCAGAGCCAAGCTCGTCATGAGACCATGGAGCAGGTTCGATTTGCCCGATCCGGTCTTGCCCACAATCAACACATGCTGGGCCATTCCCCGTCCCAATTCCATAT
>JAAURD010000163.1 GCA_012034075.1 Chloroflexaceae bacterium
GGGGCGCTTTGGCAAAGCCTATGACGAGTGCGATGATCTCTACGAGAAACAAAATTGGGACCAGCAACTGGGTCTGGGACGGCAGAAAATCTTTGAAAATACGCAAACTCTATAACGATGTCACCTTTATTGATGAGTTTCTGACCCCAGAATTTGTGCTAGAGCAACAGCTCTTCTCCTTCAAATACAATCGGGATACCGATATGTATGAAATTGCCAGTCGCCAGTTTCAAGAAGTGAAAGAGAAACTGCTCTTTCGACTCACGAATTTTGGTCAGCCGCGCATTGTGCTCGAAGATGCCAACTTTAACAACCGTAGCGAGCTTTATCTACGTCACCAGCACGAAGGCATAGACCTGCAGATGGATTATGCGCGTGATACGATGCGCAATCTGCACAAAATCTGGACCCGTCCGATCTATCTGGAAACCGTTATTGATGAGAAGCGGCGTTTACTCTGTTTTGATGGCGTTGATTTTAGTGAGCGTCGCATTGATATGGGAGGAGGAATATGAACTCACCACTCGAACGACAAATGACACACCACCTGGAGCTGCTGGTCAGTCAAGGCATGGAAGCAGCGCGGGTGCAACCCTGGGCCGATGAACGGTATAGCCTGCTCTTGCGCGATGCCTCGGCGTATCTGCTGCTCGCATTTGGCGACTATGACCGGTATAGCCTGACCCTGCGCCGATTGGAAGTTGGTTGGCAGGGAGAGCAGCAAGCAGAACCGCCAGTCGATTTGTATGATCGGATCGCAGCGGTAACTCAACAATTGAACTATCTGGAGCAGCCAATTGAGCTGTATGAGTATGAACCTGCTGAACAGGTAGCTATCCTGCGTTCTGCGCCACCGGAGCGCTATGGCGAGCAGATTCGCTATTGGGAGGTGGTACTGCATAGCAATCAGCGCATCCACATGGCCTATTATGCCTGGTCACCAGCAATGCTTGATCGTGAACGACAAGCGTACCCTTTGACCTTTAGCCCACTCCGTCGGTTCACCGCTTCACTGCTCGCGGTACTTGCCGCATAAGGGCTGATGATGACGTTTGCTCTGGTCTCCTGCTGTTGGTAAGATGTTCCTTGATGTGCCAGCAGGCGCTCCCCTGCATCAGTTGCTCACCCGTGCAACACAGCGGTTGCACACCATCAGCCCGACCGCATCACTCGATGCACACATTTTACTGGCCCATGTACTGGGTTGGGAGCGTATCAAGCTCTTTGTTGAGCATACAACAATCCTATCGACCGAACAGATAACCGCCTTTGATCGCCTGGTTCAGCGACGAGCCAGCGGCGAGCCGGTCGCCTACCTCACAGGTCAGCGTGCCTTTTTTGGTCTCGATCTGCTGGTCGATCCACGCGTGCTGATTCCTCGCCCAGAAACCGAGCTCCTGGTCGAAAGAGCGTTGCAGCTGGTTGCTCCTAGCACGCAGCCTCTGGTGATTGCCGATATTGGCACGGGTAGCGGTGCTCTTGCGGTGGCCCTGGCGGTGCATCTGCTGTCGGCCCAAATCTATGCAACGGACATTTCGGCTGATGCGTTGGCAGTTGCCCTGTCTAATTGCATCCGGCATCATGTAGCACAGCAGATTACACTTCTGCAGGGCAATCTGTGTGAACCGCTGCCTGAACCGGTCGACCTGCTGCTGAGCAATCCACCCTATACCGTGTGGGATGCCATCGATTGGCAGGTACGCACCTATGAACCGCGTCTCGCACTCGATGGCGGTAGGGAGGGCCTGGAGGTCTATCGCCGGCTCATCCCGCAAGCGGTTGCCTGGCTCAAACCGGGCGCCAGCATCCTGCTCGAAATAGACCCACGACAAACAACGGAACTGATAACACTGGCAGAGACGATTTTTCCGACAGCGGAGATAACCGTAACCGAGGACCTGGCGGGGTGGCCGCGTGTGCTGGCAATCCGAACGTGAAACATTGAGAAGCCACGCATGCAACCGAATTATCGCAACCGATAACACGGGTAACTGTGCATGCCTGGCTTCTCTAAGCGTTAGCGACAATGCTTGTAAAGGCGATGTCAACAACGAGGATCGCGGTCCTGGCGACCCGAGTTGGAATATACCGTGCAGGCGTGGCACAGCCTGATATAGTATATCAGCTTTTTTCAGGTTGCAAGTTGACATAATGCGATAATTTTGCTTCCAGGGCATTCTAAAGCCATACACGTTTCTTAAAAATGGTAAAAAAGCTGATGAAAACCTGATAAACAGCAAACAACATGCTCCATTGCCCGATATGGCATCCTGTGGCACTGGTAATCTACCTGCCCATGCAATGTTCGGTCTCTCTTGACAAATATGGTACGTTTGCTACCATGAAAGACATGCAACAGGTATCTTGATACTGTATCCCTGCCATAATGGGCGATGGGTACAGACCGTAACCGTATCAATAACGCTATGATCTGCGTGCTCGAACAGAGCAATACCAGAGGAGGTTCTGATGTCGTCGTCCTGCTTTCCCCAGGGTCATGCCCTGATTGTTGGTGTTGGGAGCTATGTCCATGTTCCATCGCTTAATGTACCGACCACTGTGGCTGATGCCGAGGCGGTTGCGAGCATTGTCCAGGACCCGCAATTTTGCGGTTACCCCACCGAACAGGTGACCGTGCTGACCAATGAACAGGCAACCCGTGAGGGCATTCTGGCAGCACTGGATCGACTGACCCAGGTGAGCAAAGAAGATACCGTCTTCTTCTTTTATAGCGGTCATGGCGAGGATGATACCAGTGGCAACTACAACTTGACAACGTATGATACCCAGCTGAGTGATAGTCGCAAGGTCATGCCTGGCAGCGCAGTGAGTCAGGCTGAGTGGATCGCACGGCTCAAAGCGATACCAGCCGAACGGGTGCTGCTGATCGTCAATGCGTGCCATGCCGGTCATCTCTCGCCCACGCTGAGCGCCGAAGAGACTGCTACTGGTCGGCCATTGCCCAGCCAGGCTGCCAATGCAGTGCTTGCCACGGGCAGCGGGCGTGTGATTATCACCGCCTGTCGCGAAAACCAATTTTCGTTTGTGGGACCGGGCGAGCGCACCCTCTTTGCGCAGTCTCTGGTTGATGGTCTCCGTGGCCAGGGCGATGTTTCCAATCGTGGTGGCTTTATCAGTGTCTTTGATCTCTATATGCATCTTTATTACGCCGTAGACGATTCCGTCAAACGTCATGTGCCTGAGTCTACGCGCAAACGTTATGGTGGCAAGCAAGAACCAGAGCTAACCGTGCAGAAAGGGGTTGGTCCATTTCCTGTTGCGCTCTATCGCGGGGCAACGACCCTGGGCAGCTTTCCAGCCGAGCAAGACCTCGACACGAGCATGCCCATTCGCCAGATCGAACCCGCTCGCAGCCAGCGTGCATTAAACCAGATCATTGGCACGGCTACCGTCCGGGGTGATAACCTTGGGCAAAACGTTGGGGTGAGTTATGACTCGATGACTCAGCATCAGCAGACCATTCACAATGAAGCGTCGAATCAGGGCGCACAGGGCACGTTACACGGGCCAGTTTCGTTTGATCAACGGGGACAGCAGGTGCAAAACCGCCAGTACAGCGCTGGCCGCGATTTCATTCAGTCGGGCGGCAATGTTATCCGCGCTGATCGTGACTATGTAGCGGGTGATAAGGTCAGTGGGGATATTCGTGTTGGCGGAAACGTATCAGGGGGCAACGTTGTTGTTGGTCACAACAACCAGGTACAGACGCAGACACAGTCAGGCGGTGGCTCTCAGGATACGCTAGCCCAGGCATTTGTACAGATCCATCAAGCAATCAATGCCCGACCCCATGACCCGAATGTAGATAAAGATGAAATCATAACCCTGATCCAGAGCATTGAACAGGAAGCACTCAAAGCGCAGCAAGCCAACCATAACAAGCTCACCCGTTGGCTACGTCATCTTGCCGATATGGCACCAGAGATTCACGAACGAACAAGCGCAGCGCTCAAACATCACGGTGTGCTGTCATAATGCGCGGTGGAACAGTTGTAGTGGGAGCGACGGTTGCGTTTAACCGCCGCTGGCACCGTTTGACTGCATCAGCACGTGTTCGGCTGTTGTGAGCAACGCCTCCGCTTGAGATATGAGCGTAGCCACTGCTGGCTCGGTCAGGCTCGCTTCCAACGCATAGTCGCCAATGATGCGGGCCTGTTGCGCATCGATGAGATAACGATGAAAGACGGTAGGCACGATGCCGGGGTGAGCAATATGCTGACCAAATGCCGCAATCACCGCTGCATGCTTGGAATATGCCAGCCCTTTCATCAAAAGGAGAGCCTGGGCTACAGAAAACATGCTAGAGTATGCACGTGACGCTGCTATAGTAAAAAAGCCTTGTGCATACAATAGCCGTGTTACATTCAGATTTTCACGTGCTCGATGAAGCAGTGCCTCCTGTTCTGGCGTCATTCCGTTGACCCGCGCTGCTGATACATGTATTGGTGTTGGCAATTGTTCGAGCGATGCTCCATCGGTCAGCAGCATGCCTTCACGCCGTATATTGATCAAGCGTGGACTCTGCTCATGCAGATAGGTGTCGAATGATATATGGAACAGCGATGCATACTGATCGTACTGTTCGAGCAGATAGGCAGTCAAATCACCTGCAAAAACACTATCTTGCGGCTGCTCGCTGCCATGCACCACGACCAGCACATCAATATCAGAACCGCTAACGGCGTCACCGCGTGCTTGCGAGCCGAATAAAACCAGTGCAGCCAGGCGGTCCCCATAGTGTTGCTGGCTCTGCTGCTGGATCTCTGCTAGGAACGGTTGGAGTTGTTGCTGTGTTTGCTCATTCATAACATCTCACTCACTGCGCCGCAAGAGCCAGATGGTGATACCCAGCAATGCAACCACAAACGCCAGCAATACGCCCCACGTCAGCAGCAAATGCTCTGGCGTATGCAGAAAGGCAGCGGTAAAGGATTCATCCAGCGGCGGCGGCCCGGGGTCGCACCGTGGCGGCAACATGCCATCATCGTTGAGGTTGGGTAGTGGGCAGAGCGCATTCAGATTGGCGGTGCTGCCCAACGCGTCCATCGTCCAACGGCTGATCATCAGCGCGGCCAGTACCTCGGTGAGCGGTGTTTCGATGGGAAAAATCTGCCCGGCAAAGACAATCTGCGGGAGCAGCGCCAGCGGTACCAGGCTCACTGCCTGATCCGTGCGTTTGGCCCAGGCACTGATCGCTAGGCCCAGGGAGAGCGCGGCCAGCGCAGCCAGCACCAAGGTGACTGCCCAGTTCGATGACACCGGGCAACAGCACCCCCGTTTCAGGGTAACGCACGCGCACACCAAGCACTGCGAGTAGCATCATCGTTTGCAGCAGCACCAGACCGCCAAGCAGCAGTACTTTGGATGCTAGATACGCCGAAACATAGAGGTTCACCAGACGCTCACGCCGATAGATTGGTCGCTCGCGGGCAATCTCACGCGCGGCGTTGATGATGCCAAACCAGATACTGGCAGTTGCCAGCATAAAGAGCACTTTGCGGGCCTCTTCGCGGGCAATTGAACCATCAGTTTCCACACCTACCAGCGCATTCGGATCGGCCACGAGCAGGAGCAACAGCGCAATAATTGGCGCTTGCAGCAGCAAAATCGATAGATGCACACGGTCGCGCCACAGCACATCCAACGAACGCTGGCTGACAATCGCTGCCTGCCGCAGACGTGACACCCGTCCCCGTCGCTTCGATTCGACTACTGGTTTCTGGACTACTGGTGCCTGCGTCTGCGCCTGCAAGCGGTCCTGTACATAGCGCTGATGCACATCCGAAGCGCGATAGCGGGCCGCCCATAGCTCAGCCCGCAGTGGCGGTGCCGCTGCATCTTGACTGCTGCGCTCCCAGGCAGCAAACTCGGCCTGGAGATCACGCTGCACGACTGGATCATCACGCGTTGCGGTGCCTTCCAGTTTGGTGTAGATATCGGCAAAATCGCCACTGCCAATGCCGAAAAAGGTCAGCGCCTCAGCCGGTGGCCCATAAAAACCAGGTGTCCCCGTGCCAGAAAGGCCACCTGATCACACAGCGCAATATTCTCGGTGGCATGGGTTACCAGCACCACAATCCTGCCACTATCGGCAATCTGGCGCAGGGTATACATCATCTTCTTTTCCAGACCGGGATCAAGACCGCTGGTCGGCTCATCCAGAAAGAAGAGACTGGGCCGTGAGAGCATCTCGGCGGCGATGCTGGTGCGCTTGCGCTGCCCACCCGAAAGCCGCTGAATAGGGCGCTGATGCTGTTCACGCAGGTCTACCTGAGCCAGCACATCGCTCAGGCGCCGGGTGATCTCCGCTGCGGTGGTATCGGCGGGCAGGCGCAACTGCGCGGTGTAGCGCAACGCGGTTGCCACTGGCAGCGTGCGATGCAGAATATCGTCCTGGGGCACATAGCCCAGTTCGGTCTGGTACGCCACAAACTGATCATAGAGGTCATCGCCATTGATCAGCACATGCCCCGATGTTGCCTTCTCATAGCCATTGAGCGCCTTGAGCAGCGAGCTTTTGCCGGCCCCGCTGCCGCCCACAATCGCCACAAACTCGCGCGGCGCAATGCTCAACGACATCTCATGCAGAATGTGCAGGGTCTTCTGACCGATTTGGATGTGCCGTGCAAGCTGGTGTGCATCGATCCGGAGCGCCCCTTGCTGGTCATAGCGATCCAGGCTGGTGATGTTATAGACCAGCTTGAACGCGCCAATCTGGATAATATCACCCTGCTTCAGCAGATGACGTGTAATGCGCTTCCCATTGACGAACGTACCATTGGTGCTCTCCATATCGCGGATTGTACGGCTGCCATCGGCCTGCCGGTCAATCTGGGCATGAAAGCGCGAGACCTGCGGGCTATCAATCACGACTTCGCACCCTTCGCGCCCAATCGTGATATCCGGGTCATCCACATCAAGCGTATAGCTCTGGTGGCTCACCCCATGCTCTGCGGTAAGCATGGGGTTATAATAGGTCAATGTGACAACGTTGCCCGTTTCGGCATCGCCGATCCGTACCACCGCACCGTCGCTCAACTCCAGGCGGGTCACGGGCTGGCCCTGGTAGAGCAGACCGTTGGTGCTGTTGCGATCCAGCAGCACATGACCGGGGCCGGCCGGTTCAATCCGTGCATGGTAGTGCGACACAAACGGCGGACTCAGCACAATATCATTGTCGCTGGCCCGTCCCAGGGTCACCGGCGTCTCATCCAGGGCGACCGACCGCGATTGCACGCCCTCCTGGATAACGAGGGTTGGGCTGAGAAAGGCGGTTGCAGGTGTCTGTCGGGGCAATTCGTGCGACACGCTGATCCTTCCTTCTGTCAGGCTCTACTGATGATTTGCCGCCGCGATATGACGCATCAGGCGACTGCCCACATCACGCTCAGGGAAGAGCGATGCATCGGCCAGTGGCGCACAGACATCCATGCGACCGGCGCCCAGCGATGCAAATTTGCGATAGTTAGACGGGTGGTTGTCGTAGATGCGGGGATCGGCAAAACGTTCGATCACGTCTTCCAGTTCACGGTTGCTTAATGACGGATCAACGGATAGGAGCAGTGCGGCCATGGCCGATACAAAGGGCGCCGCCTGGGATGTCCCACTCATAAAATCGTAATCCTGGTTCATCCGTTGGGATGCGGGGATGGCATCGCTGGTCAAAAAGACATCATACGTCGGCATCGTTGAGAGAATGCGTTGCCCCGGCGCGGTAATATCAATCCAGGCGCCATAGTTGGAGAAGCGGCTCAAGTGCTCATCTGGAGTGGAAGCAGCGACGGTAACTGCTTTTTCTTGATCGCCCACAATCGCATTGGGCAACGGCAAAAAGTCATTACCAGCAGCAACCACAACCAGCACGCCTTCCTCGTAGGCTTCTGCAATGGCTGCGCTCACCAGCTGTGAAGTCTGCCGGCTAGCCAGCAAGACGGTGGCGCCCAGGCTCAGGTTAATCACCCGTGCGCCTTGCTGCGTGGCATAGCGAATACCAGCGGCAATGGTGCGGTCATTGCCGCGCCCTTCGGCATTTAGCGCTCGTATGGGCAGAATCTGCACGCCTGGCGCCAGCCCGCTGATGCCTATGGCATTGTTCACGGTTGCGGCAATAATACCGGTCACATGTGTGCCGTGACCATTTTCATCACTGGGGTCGGTATCATCCTCAATAAAGTCATAGCCATCACTGCGCATATGATCGACGAGATCTGGATGATTGAGATCAACGCCGCTATCCACGACCGCCACGGTCACTTCGGCGCTGCCATGGTGCGTTGCCAGGCACACAGCGCGCCAACTCGCTCCAGTGCCCATTGTTCGGCAAAGAACGGGTCATCCACCAGGGGCTGTGCTGCGGTGTGTGTACTTCCCAAGAGCACCACTAGCAGCAGCGTCGAGATTGCGGCCCACTGTTTTCTGAAAAGTCTGCTCATCAGGTATCCTTTTCTGGTTTTATGGCTGTTCTTGGAGGATGTCAATATCACTTAGGTACCAGGTCCCATCCTGGTTGACCAGTTCCACGGTATTATCGATCTCATACAGCATCGGCTCCATATCGTGCAGAGCAAAGGTGACGTTGCCAGTCAACTGCACATGAGCGACCTGTCCATCAGTATCGACCAGCGTATAGGTCGCATCTTCAATCCGCAGTTCGTCAATCATACTGATAGTGGAACGCAACTCCGGGCCAATCTGACGCGGTAAATCATCCGTCGGGTCGAGCAGTGTCAGCACGGTATCCACATCACGGGCCTCCATTGCACTGACAAATGCCCGCACCGCTTCGACCGGTGCCTGTTCGCCACTGGCTTGATTGCCCGTGCCATTGCTACAGGCTGCCACGAGCAGGACGACCAGCCACAACCAGACCCAGTGCCAGCACCGGTGTCTTCTCCGATAGGTCATTGTATGCATCATTTAGCGTTTTCTCTTTCCTGTTGTTCTCAACCAACGACGATCTTTGTGTACCAGTACCAGGCAGGTTGCCACCAGAAACAGACCGCTCATACCAGCGAGAATGCCCCATCGTCCTGCAAGGTGCATCTGTCGGCTGGCACGATGGCTCTCTAGCGTGTACTCCGTCCGTGCGCCTTGCTGCGCATCAAACCGAGCAGGGTCAAAATCCCCGACGGCTGGCTGGGCTGAGGCCGGCCGAATGCCCGGTGGTGCGCCGGCAATCACCTGGTAGTAGAGTCGATTTACATCGGCGGTGGTGCCGAGACTCTCAGTCGCCCAGCGTGATACGGTGGCATAGCTGATGATCTCGGCGGGACCATCCAGGGCAAAGATCAGCCCGGCCAGCATAATCTGCGGCACCAGAATAATCGGGACAAAACTAAAGGCTTTATCGGGACTTGAGACCAGTGCCGAAAGCAGCAGGCCCATACTCATGCCACAAACCGCCGTTAACCAGACACTCAGAACCAATTCAATGGGCGCCGGCAGCAGTGCACCTTCTGGCGGCAGGCCGGTGTGCAGGCTCACCACCAGTACCAGCAGGATACTCTGGATCAGACAGATGCCGGTCAATACCACGACCTTGGATAGGACATACGGACCGATGCGCAGATTCACCAGGCGTTCACGCAACGTGATCGCCTTTTCTTTGACGATCTCACGCACGGCATTGTTGGCGCCCAGTAGCACAGCGGCTATCGCTAGCAGAAAGATGACTTTCTGCGCTTCCAATGGCGATGTGCCATGAGCAAATGCATGGGCTGGCGCTACCAGCAAGAGAATCAGCCCGATCAGCGGTGCCTGCAGCAGCATCGCTAGCAACGCCACCCGATCACTGCGGATGATTTCGGTGTAGCGGCGCGTCAGCAAGCTGATTTGTCGGAGATATGCGACCGCACCCCCCTCACCCCCGGCCCCTCTAA
>JAAURD010000164.1 GCA_012034075.1 Chloroflexaceae bacterium
CTCGCTGGTATCGTTGGCATCGTCTACTTTCCTTGGGAGAGGGGAGCTGGTAAGGGATTTTCCGCTTTCTGATGCGGTATGAGACGCAAATGGTGTTCCGGTCAATGTTCATAGGTGAGCTATAGCCTGCTTTGTAGGGGCGCAGCGCGCTGCACCCCTACAAAGCAGGCGCTCCAAGTGCGATCAAAGCGCATACCAGTGATTACCTGAATTTGGTGTGCCCCAAATCGAAGCCAAAAAACCTACCCTTGAGAGCTAGGGGTGAGGGTCTGCGCACCTACATCTGAACGCATCAAATCAACGTGGTTACACTACGAGTGGATCATGAAGGGTGTCCTTCATGATCCACTCGGCCAGTCGCGCACCAGTTTTTTCTGAGCGTGTGTCTCTGGTGAATCACGGAAACGCTTTGAGGTATTGCTCTGACGCACCTGATGCTGGATAGCGTGTAGGGCTTGTGTGGGTGTGTAGCCATGCCGCACCAGCAGACAGGCAGCCACCGTTGCCGAACGTCCGATCCCGCCCAGACAATGGATCAGGACGGGCTGGCGGGCTGCAAGCGCAGCATCAATCAGGTCCAGTGCCTGGCACACCTGCGCAACCGTGGGCGCAGTGACATCTCGCACGGGAATGCGGTGATAGGCCACGGTCATGCCGCGTTCAGCGGCCAGTTGCTTGAGCTTGCGTTCATAGGGACTCAGCAACAGCCGTCGGTTGTGCAAACGATGCTCCTCGTCGGCTTCTGTCAGATCGATAAAAACACGAATGCCATGCTCCAGTACAGCTTCCAGACGAGTGGAGTCAACACCGCACCGGTCGGCTGGGTATTCGCTGACCCATACATGCTCCAAACCGGGCAACTGCGGATAACGGTCATCACCAGGGATGGTGAGCGGATAGCAAAAAGTTGTGTCTGTCATCATACCATCTGTCCTTTCATACATGGAAGTAGTTGGTCATTTTGTAGGATGTTTTGCATCCAGATGGTCATGTGGATCAACTGCATCGTGTTATGAAGCAAGCGCAGCCAGCTGATCCGCCAGTTGCTCTATTCGTTCGCGCATCGCCAGCCGGTCGCGCCACGATGCAGGAATGCCGGCCTCGCCATACCAGGCCCCCGCAAACTGCCCATACACCGCCCCCGTCGTATCCGCATCGTTGCCCAGATTGACTGCCAGCAAGCACCCCTCCCGAAAGCTCGTGCTGCGATAAAACGCCCACAGCGCCGCCTCCAGACAATCCACCACATAGCCAGTGCCCCTAATCGCCGGCGGATGCTTCTGCTTGAAGGAGCCAGCCGCTACCGCGTCCACTTCGGGGTACAGCGGCGCTGTCTGCCAGAGTCCTGGGACCGGGCTATACCGTTCGCTCAGGATTTCCTCTTTGCTGCGGCCCTGGAGCAAGCCAACCAGCAACCCCGCCGCATAGCGGCACGCATCCACCGCCTGAGGGGCCGCGTGCGTCGTGCGTGAGCTATCCGCCGCGCGGGCAATCGCCTCGTCGGGCTGCTGCGCATAGGCCAGCGCCACCGGCGCCAGACGCATCAACGAGCCGTTGCCCGACCTGTGCGAATCGGTTGCCCCCGCATACGGATCACCCGTCTGCTCAAACCGGCGCAATGCCGCGCTCGTGGTGGTGCCAATATCAAAGCAATAGCCTTTGACTGAGTAGTAACCCTCTTTCATCCAGCGCAGATACCGCTGCATCTGGTCCAGCGCATCAAACCCCTGGCGCTCAACCAGGCTCTCCGCCAGGCACAGCGCCATACTGGTATCATCCGTCCACTCGCCAGCGTTCAGCGCAAACGGCCCACCGCCGACCATATCATCAATCGGCGTAAATGACCCTGGTCGTTGAAATTCCAGCGTCGTGCCACGGCATCGCCCACCGCCAACCCGATCAACGCACCCCGATAGCGTTGTTGTGTTTCCATGAGCTACTCCTCGATAAACGCATTGGTAAAGGCATCATTCACCGGCACATCTTCGGTCAGCAACTCAATATCACGCAAAAAGGTATGGCTCTGCTCCCAGACCGCCGGGTTGGTGTAGCCCAGCTGGGTTGCCTCCCAGTAGGGCAAACTCTCGACCAACACCTGGCGTTGCAGTTCCGGGTCGCCCAGACTGGCTTCGGGAATATAGGCCGGCTGCAAACAGATTTCAAACGCCTCATCTGGATTCTCCAGCGTATCTTGCAGACCACGCAGGGTCGCCTGCACAAACGCACGCACCAGCTCCGGCTGCGTCTCAATCATCGTCTCATTGGTAATAATGCCATCTCCAGCGACTGGATAGATATCGGCGACCCGAATGACATTGATCTCCTCGCCGAGTTGCCGTAGCTGCACCGGCTCATTCATTGCATAGCCCGTGGCAATCTCCACATTATCAGCCAGTATGGCCTCGATCTGGGTAAACCCGATTTCTTGAATATCCAGATCAGCTTCAGTCATGCCACTGGCATACAGCAGCGCCTGCAGCGCATAGTAATTTGCGCCATAGCGGCCAGGGATACCCATCGATTTGCCATGCATATCTTCGACGGTTTCAATATTGTTGGCCGCTTTGCTAAAAAAGACGACCGGAAACTGCTGATAGTGCGTCATCACCATCGCTACTGGCAGGTTTTGCTGCCGCGCCAGCAGCACCGAAAGACCGCTACCATGGGCAAAATCAACATTGCCCTGCGCCACCCGTGGCATCACATCGGTCTCAAAATTATAATCAAAGGCAACCTCAAGGCCCGCCTCGGCATAATACCCCTTGCTATCGGCAACATAAAAGGGAGCGAACTGCACATTGGGAATATACGAAAATGCCGCCGTAACCGGTGTTAAACCGTTACCGCTGGCCGCCGGCGACTCGGTCGGTGCGCCACCACCGGCGCAGGCAACCAGTAAGAGCAGACTCACCAGCAGCATCACACAACGTTGGAACATCAACTTGGCATACCCTTTCCAGATTATGCTTCCCACTGCACCAGCAGGCGTTCAAGCCCCAGGGACAACAGATAGGCACCGAGTGCAAGCAACCCCAGCAGCAGCAAACACACAAAGATCAGTGGCGTATCAAAGAGACTGCGGGCAATATTGATCAATGCACCCAGACCATGCCGCCCAGAAACAAACTCGCCCACCACCGCACCAATAATCGCCAGCGAAAGCCCCGTCCGTACACCGCCAAACAGCACCGGCAAGGCCAGCGGAAACTCGACATAACGCAGCATCTGCCAGCGGTTAGCGCCACTGATACGCGCCATATCCCGTAGTTCACGCGGTACGCCATGCAGCGCCACAATCGTCCCAATCAACATGGGAAAGAAGGCGGTCAACGCCGCAACCAGCAATTTCGATGTCAGCCCAGCGCCAAACCAGAGCATAATCAGTGGAGCCAGCGCAATCACCGGCATCGCCACACTGGCAGCGAGCAATGGAGCCAGCGCCCGTTCGAGCCATGGAATGGCGGCCAGGACATAGCCCAGCACCAGACTAAAGCTCAGCGCCAGGGCAAAGCCCCCCAGGGCCGCCAGCAGCGTCGCCTGCATATGTTGCCACAGGATGCCCTCACCCGCTGCTTCCAGCAAACGTTGCCAGACATCCGCTGGACCAGGCAAAATAAAGGCTTCATAGCCCTGCACGACGACCAGTCCCTGCCAGAACACCACCACCAGCAGAAACATAACCGGCAATCCCAGCCAGCGACCCGTCCATTCCAGATACACCTTGCCACGATGCATCACCGAGCGACCGGCAACCGTCATGGGTGATTGTGTATTCATCGGAATCAGAGAATGCATAGATGCTCACCTCATCACAAAACAGAAAAGCCCCGAAGAAACATTCTTCGGGGCAATCACATCCGGATGCATGGCGTAGTAGCAGCACATTTCAGTGCTCAACCCCGAGCCGTCGTGTTTGCAACGAGACATCGCGAACCGCATCAGGACGCGACAAACACCAAGACCCTGGCATACAGCTGGAAACGATCTGGCTCTGCATCGTGACCTTCTCCCATCCGGACTCTACCGTCGGCCCTGGAATTGCACCAGAGTCTGCATCACATGCTCGCGGGCTCACCGTGTACGGCTGCAAACCAGAAGTCTGGCAGAACATCACAAGGTATTACCGCCGGTCGGGAATTGCACCCTGCCCCGAAGGTCGTTATTCTTCTGAGCTAAGCATAGCATAGGTTGGTATACTATGTCAAGCGGTTACGTATGTACCACCACATGAAAGCCTTACATCGCAGCACAAGCTACAAACACAAGGTACTGTCAAGCACCAATCTTTTTTGTCAATGGTACCGCACGTTCCCATTCTATCGTATACTGGAAGAGAAGCAAAAAAGATAGCGTGTTGCAACACCGCTCCGAGCTTGCAACGAGCAGAAAGGAAATCGTAACAATGGCCTATGGCACCAAACTTGATCCACGTCCAATCAGTGGCAGCCTCAGCGTGCAAGACCTGGTTGATCACTACTTCTTAGCCTACAACGCCGCTCGCCTGCGGGAAGCATGCCAGATTTTTGCCCGCAAAATTGCCCAGCCCGAGGTCACCATTGGCGTAACCTTGAGTGGCGCACTGACTCCCACCGGTCTTGGCACTGCCGCGATTGTGCCACTTATTCGCGCGGGCTTGATTGATTGGATCGTCAGCACCGGGGCCAATCTCTATCACGATGTCCATCGCTCATTGGGGTTCGACCTCTTCGGCAGTTCGCCCTTTGTCGATGATGTTCAGCTCCAGAAAGAGAAGGTTATCCGCATCTACGATATCCTGTTCGATCAAGACGTGCTCTTCAAGAGCGATGCCTTCTTCCGTGAATGCATGCGTGAGCCAGAGTTCCAGCACACCATGGGCACCGCCGAGCTGCACTACCGCATGGGGCGCTATACCCAGGCGCGTGAGCAGGCCCTGGGCAGCGGCTATGTTAGTGTGCTCACGGCAGCCTACGAAGCCGGCGTACCCGTCTATACCAGCAGCCCCGGTGACTCAACGATTGGCCTCAACATTGCCCAGCTTGCCCTCGAAGGCTATGATCTGCGCTGCGATGTTGAGCTTGATGTGAACGAAACCAGCGCTATTGTCTATAACGCTACGCAGGACAATGGCAAAAGCGCGGTGGTGATTTTTGGTGGTGGGTCACCCAAAAACTTTATTTTGCAGACCGAGCCACAGATTCAAGAGATCCTTGGTCTGCCCGGACGCGGTCACGATTACTATTTGCAATTTACCGATGCGCGGCCCGATACCGGCGGTCTCTCCGGCGCAACGCCAGCCGAAGCTGTCACCTGGGGCAAAGTCGATCCGCACCAACTGCCCGATACCATCGTCTGTTACTGTGACAGCACGCTCGCTATGCCGATTGTCGCGGCCTATGTGCTGGCTAACGTCGAGCCACGCCCGCTGAAGCGGTTGTATGACCAGCGTGACGCCATGCTCAAGCGCCTGGCCGATGATTATCGCGCCAAAGCGCCCGACGTGCAGCAGAGCGATAAGGAGATCCTGGAATAAGCGACACCCTGGTGACATGCCCACGTTGATCTGATGCGTGTAGATGGAGGGCCTGCATGGAGCCAGGGGACAACCAGGGGCTCTTACCCCGTTGGGGAAAAAAGATGGGTATGAGGAGTACCATACTGCTGGGGCTCAGCGCGCTGAGCCCAGAGTAGGTACGTGAATGATTGGGGATGAGGTGTACTACCGGGAGCGAGGAACATGACCCTGGAAATCTGGATCAACCAGCAACCTGCCGCCACCACGGCAACAATCAAAGAGTGGCAGACATTGGAATGCCAGTGCGTGCCGCCCGCTGGCTATCAGCTCAGTCTGACCCTGCACGGGGTGGGTGTGCAGATCGAATTGCGCCCATTTCTCGCCCCTGGTGATCCCACCTGGTACTGGCGCTGGAACCCGCACAACATGGTGGGCTGGTTTCAGCTGACCCTGCGAGCGAGCGCAGCTGAACAGCCGGTGCTGCAACGCGTGATCAAGCTGGAAGTACACCCGGATCACATCGACCCGGAACGCTATCATCAGCTGATTGATGACCTGCAACGTTGTGCCTGGGGTTTGATCACCACGCTGAGCGGCCCCGCCAGCCGGAGCCGCTCAGCGCCAGACGACCAGCCGCAACCGTCACTGGCCCACTGGTTTGCCCTGCTCCAGCGCAACACCGAGACGCTGGAGCAGGCCCTGCAACGCATCGCTCGCCGGCCCCACAGCCAGCCCCGACCAGTGACTCAGCGCATTGCGATTGAACACGCCCGCGATCTCTCCCGACTGCATCATGATCTCGGTCGTACACCTATCGTGCCCCATCCGGCCAGCGCGGCGGGAGCATTGCCGGCCAGCGTCACGGCCCGCGTTCCCCTTGAGACCAACGCAACCCGTGCTAACGCCATGGTCCGACAAACCCTCGATGCCTACTGGCAGCGTGCCCGTTTCCTGGCGGCCCAGGCTATCCGTGAGGCAGAACGCAGCAGTGGTCGCCATGCCCTGTCTGCGCAGATGATTGCGCAGCAGAGCCAGACGATGACCGCACGTCTGGCCCAGTTACGCGAACTTCCGTTTCTCCCGCCGTCGGTGCAACCATTCCACGCCACACAGCCCGATCAGATTATCCAGCATGACCATGATTATCAACTCATCTACCGTTGCTGGCATGAACTGCGCCATACCCCCTGGATTGATATGACCAGCCAGCTCGCTGGCCCCGCCCTCCATCAGTTGCCCCGCCTGTATGAAATGTGGTGTCTCTTTCAGGTCGTGCAGGCACTGCTGGAGCTACCCGACAGCAAAGTCGTGCAGCAACAGACCATGGTTTCATCCGATGGCTCTTATCTGCGCCACCATGAACCGTTCTTGCAGATGCAGTGGCATGGCTTGCAGCTGCGCCTGCGCTATCAGCCGCGCTATCAACCAGATGCCGACCCACCTCTGGCCTCGCTGGTAGCGCTGGACTGCCATACCCACATACCCGATATCGCACTGGAAATCACTGCACCAGCGAGTGACACGCCCCTGGTGCTGATTGCCGATGCCAAATACCGGCTGGACCGCAGCGGCGGCCTGCCGCGTGATGCCCTGGCCGATGCCTATACGTACCTGGGCAGCATTGGCACAGCTCAAGGCCAGCGAGCCGTTATCGGCGTGGCCCTGCTCTATCCTGGTGATGCCGCCGCCGAACACTATGCCAGCGGCATCGCCCTGCTGCCCCTCTGGCCCGGCCATACCGCCGACCTGAGCACCTGGTTGCACACCAACATCAGCACAACCTGGCCTGAAGCGAGCACACCATCACCATGACCCCAGTTCAATCTGCAAGCGCTGTGACGCCACGAACATACTATCGCCTGGCCCTGATGGTCTTTGCGCTCCTCACTGGCGTGTACCTGCTCACCGCTAGCGGTCATACCTACTCTATCGATGAAGAATTGATGTTTGGTGTGACCGAGAGCCTGGTATTACGCGGGAACTTTGCGCTCGATACCCGCGCCGATGGCGCTACGAGCGACCCGACCTACAGTCAGTATGGACCGGGTCAGTCGATTGCCGCGTTGCCGCTCTATGGCCTGGGGCGGACTATCGCTTCCGTCTTTCCCGAAAACGCCTACCCATGGCTGACCCGCGCGATTGTCTGCTGGCTCAATGCCTTTGTCACTGCGGGCATTGGCGCGCTGATGGTGCTGGCGGGGGGCTGGCTGGGCTATGCTGGCCGTGCTGCTGTCGGTACTGCCCTGCTCTACGGTCTGGCGACGATGGCCTGGCCGCACAGCAAAACCTTTTTTGCCGAGCCACTGGCCGCGCTGCTCACCTTTGCCGCATTTGCCCTGGTGATTCGCGCGTGCTTGCCAGCAACCTATGCGCCAACCGCGCATCTCTTGCTGGCGATGGCTGGCCTGCTGGCCAGTCTGGCCCTGCTGGTGAAGATTCAAGCGGGTCTGGCGTTGCCCTTTCTGGCAATGCATGTGGTGCTTCAGATTGGATTGTGTTGTGCAGCGACGATGCCAGCCGGTCGCTGGCGCACGCTGTCGGCCTGGTGGCAAGTGCCCATCTTACGTCTAGCGCTCAGTCGTCTGGCTGCCTGGACGTTTGGCGTGCTCGTGGCTCTGGCTTTGATCGGGCTGTATCAGGCAACCCTCTTTGGTAGCCCCGAACGGAGCGGCTATGGCACTATTGGTGCGGTGCTGAGCAACCTGTTTATCAGCTATCCCGGTGAACGGCTGTTCACCCTGCTGTTCAGCAGTGGTCGCGGCATCTTCTGGTACGCGCCCCCGCTGCTGCTCTGGCCCATTGCCATCTGGCTCTTCTGGCGGCAGCGCTGGCCCATCGCTCTGATCACTGGCTTGATGGCGGTGGCGCATCTGGTCTTTTACGCGCTGGTGAAATACTTTGGCGATGGCGCCTGGGGCCCGCGCTATCTCAATATTGTGCTGCCCTTTCTGGTCTTCCCGCTGGTGGCCTTTCTGGCCGGTCTGCGTGGCTGGCGACAGACGCCCTGGCGCCAGGCTGCGCTGCTGCTCACGCTGCTGCTGGCGTTTCCCGTGCAGCTTGGTGCACTGACGATCAACCCGGCCATGTATATCATGGAAGTAGACCGCCGAGACCGCTATTATGAGCTTCAGAATTCGCCCATCATTGGTCATCTGAGCATTGCCGCAGCGCAACTCGCCCAGTGGTATGCCATCCATGCCGCACCCGAAAGCGCCGCGCTTCTGCGTGGGTTCTCTTACAGCGAGGGTCGCCGCTCGCAGGGCGAACAACTGCCCCGCTGGACTCTGCCCACTGCCGATATTGGCCTGCGCCCACCCGACAGGACGCACCTGTCGCTGCACATGGGGCTCCTGGGCTGCCTGCCGGAGCCATTGCCACCGGCCGATGTGCATATCGCGCTCAACCAGACGCCGCTCTTCCACACGACCCCATGTCCACCTCGGGTCTACCATCTACTGCTGCCGGCGCGGTCTGCACAGCTCACCCTGCAATCAGACCCATGGCAGCCGGCTGATGCGGGGATTGAGCGTCAGGGCCGCTGGGGGTGATGCTCTACCGTCTGGACGTCCGCGCCGATGATCAGCCCCTGCCACTGCATGCGGCGCTTGTACCGATCAATCCGCTGCCCGATGGCGCTGGGCCAGTGACGATTCGCGAATGGACGGTCGATTATCGTTATGGCCATTGGGATTTCTGGTGGTGGTATCTTGCGCACAGTGGCTTTCCCATCGGTTCCAGTCTCCTGCTGGCAAGCCTCTGGCTTGGCCTGGCCGGTGCTTTGCTCGGCCTGGCCGGATACTTGCACACCACCCCTGACTCTGTGGTAGAATAATGCCCGCAGATGACCTGCATGCCTGATGAAAAACAACATCGAGAAGGAAGGATACGATTGAACACCCATAGCACCCAGATCCGCTTCTGGCTGATCGTTTTGCTGATCAGTATGGCATCGATAGTGTGTTTGAGCCAGCTGACCCTGGCCCAATCGCCTGAGGCACCGGCCCCGCCGGCTCCTCCGCCCGATCAACGACCAGCACGCACGGTTGCGGGCAAAACCTTTACCAGTGTGGTCTCAACCACCCACAATATGTCGATCCCACCCCTTATCGAGCGCTTTACGCCTCAGGAGGGCGATATCGTCCGCCAGATTGCGCCGGGGGCCTACCATTTACAGCGTGTGACCGATGATCCTCTGCGGATCAACGTCCTCTTTTTTGATCTCACGGCGCCTGAATTTTCTGTGCGCCCGGCTATCGGTCACGATGGCAACTGGCTTACCGGCCACACCCGCCCATCTTTTGTTGCCGAGCGCGAAAACGCACTGGCTGCGGTCAATGGCGATCTCTTCTCTGGTGAT
>JAAURD010000165.1 GCA_012034075.1 Chloroflexaceae bacterium
ACCCCGTGATGCTCCAGTCGTCGCGTCCATGTCTTCAGTTCCTTCCCCGGTACTTGTTTCAGTCTGACCCGCGCCGGTCGACCGCCGTGCTGGCAATGGCTGCCCCGCCGGCGGAAAAGGCTCGGTCGATTGCTCTGCCAGCGGTACTGCCTGTGCCCTGCTTGATATGCCCCTGCATCGTCGTGTGCTCATTGCCCTGCGTGTCACCATCGGTTGGCAACACCACTGTCGTATAGCCGGAAGCCACATGCTGTGTTACTGCCAGTGCTGCGATCTGCTCACCGGTCGGTAAGGCAATCCCATTGACCTGCGTCATAGTCTGTAGCTCTTGCACAAACGCACTGGCGGTTTGAAAGCGATCATCTGGTTGTTTCGCCATGACCTGCGCAAACACCGTATCGACCCCTGGCGGCAAATCAGACATAATCGTTGAAAGGGGCGGTGGCGGTTGTTGCATATGTGCTATCAATAACTGAGGCGTTGCCCCCGAAAATGGCACATGACCAGTGACAACCTCATAGCCTACAATGCCCAGCGAATATATATCGCTGCGGCCATCAACCCGGGCCGCACTTGCCTGTTCCGGTGACATATAGTGCGGTGTACCCATAAAGATACCGGTTCGCGTCAATCGCTCAGCATCTTGATCGAGCGGCTGAGCGATGCCAAATCGGTCAGGCGAACTTTGCCCTCGGTATCAATCAGCACATTATGCGGTTTAATATCACGGTGAATGCACCCCATGTTATGGGCATAATCGAGTGCATCAGCCAGAGGCTCAAGCAATGTAACGGCATAGCCTAGGCCCAGTGCGCCGCGCTCTTGCAGAATTGCATAGAGCGAACGTCCTTCAATAAACTCCATCGCAATGTAACGCATCCCTTCAGCTTCACCGACATCATACACGGTGACAATATTGGGATGCTGCAAATTTGCGGCCAGTTGCGCTTCACGCTCGAAACGCTTGATAAACTCGGGGTTCGCTGCCAGTTGCTGATCTAGCACTTTTAAGGCAACCGAACGCTGCAGGGCGGTATCCAATGCACGGTAGACCTGGGCCATACCGCCCTGACCAACCACTTGCTGTATTTCATACCGACCGAGTCGATGTCCAATCAAATCAGCCAAAGAGCTACTCCTATCAAGTTATCGCATGCGCTGAACCAGAACCCAGAACATCATGCGAGTCTGCTCAGATAACAGAATGTTGTCCATCTTGTTATGGTATAATCAAATAATAATGTCTCCCACAACTATTGGGAGTTGACGCAAGATGGTGACCGCCTGACAGGGCTGATTGTACCATATTGCGGCATCAGTTTCAATGGGTGAACAAATTGGGTTGAACATGATTCGACCCTCTTGTTCAACAGGCAACACATTGGCCCGGAGGACGGTCGGTATGCAGCGTGTACCCGCTCCAAAGTTAACCATGAAGAGCCAGGATGACACGTATCGTGAACTCGAATGGAACAAAGATGTATTGACCATTGGTCGCCATGGCACCAACGACATCATTATTGATCATTCCCTGGCATCGCGCTATCATGCTCGTCTTGAGTATACCGAAGCGGGTTTCTCAATTCGTGATCTCAACAGCACCAATGGTACACTGGTCAACGGCGATCCTATTCGTGGTGCTCGTCTGTTGCGTGACCAGGATCAAATTATTGTCGCTGATACCATTATTACCTTTCACGACCCCGAAGCAACCGCTCGCGGCCCGCTTCCGCCCGAAGTCCTTCGTGCACTTCGCGAAGATGAAGAACTCCGCGTGGATAGTCAGGCCAAAGAGGTCTATATTCAGGGTCAGATCCTCAAACCACAATTAACGGTGAAAGAGTTTCAACTGCTCGAGTTGCTCTATACCCGTAAGGGCCAGGTCGTCAGCAAAGATGAAATTGCTCGCACCGTGTGGGATTACGAGGTGTTTGATTACAATGCCATCGATGCGCTCATCTACCGATTACGGCATCGGATTGAGCCACAACCATCTAACCCACGCTATCTCCTGACTCAACGTGGTTTTGGCTATAAGCTTATTACAACACCAAAATAAAGGCATGTCAGGTTCTGATCGAACGAGGAACGTATGGCGAGAGTAACACTCAACGCAGTACAACGCCTGTACGGTACTATTGCTGTCCCTGGTGATAAATCCATTTCGCATCGGGCTGTTATGCTCAATGCATTGGCCCAGGGGCAGGCAACCATCACCAACTTTCTGGATGGCGCAGACTGCCGCAGCACGGTTACCTGTCTTCAGGCACTGGGAGTGCCAATAGTACAGCATGGCGAAACGGTGCAGGTTCAAGGCGTCGGCCTTCGTGGCCTGCAAGAGCCTGCTCTGCTACTCGATTGCGGCAACAGTGGGACGACCCTGCGTTTGTTCGCCGGTATCCTCGCTGGGCAACCCCTCTTTGCCGTGCTGAGCGGTGATGCATCATTGCAAGCACGACCACAGCGACGCATTGTTGAACCCTTGCGTCAGCTCGGCGCATGGCTCGATGGTCGCAGTGATGGCAACTATGCCCCACTGGCCGTGCGTGGTCATGCGTTGCACGGTGGCAGCTATACCTTGCCCGTTGCCAGTGCCCAGGTCAAATCAGCCCTGCTGCTTGCCGCCCTCAGTGGCGATGCCCCACTCACGCTGACCGGCCGCATCGACTCGCGTGACCACACCGAACGGATGCTCCAGGCCATGGGCGCTCAACTCACTACCCATCCCGAACACATCGTCTTGTATCCACCCGCTATGACCGCCGATGCATCGCTCCAGTCGCTCTCGCTGCGTGTCCCGGGTGACCCATCCTCGGCCGCATTCTGGTGGGTCGCCGCTGCTATTCATCCCAATGCCCAGATCACCACCGAAGGCGTCTGTTTAAACCCGACCCGCACCGGTGCCCTGGATGTCCTGCAGGCAATGGGTGCGGCTATCAGCATCAGCCACACACGCACCGAAGGCTGCGAACCTGTTGGTGATGTCACGGTGCGCTCCTCCCACCTGCAAGCAACCGACATCCGTGGCAGTCTCATTCCGCGCCTGATCGATGAGCTTCCGATCCTGGCGCTTGCGGCAGCCTGTGCTCAGGGCACCACCACCATTGCCGATGCCCAGGAGTTGCGGATCAAAGAGACCGACCGGATTGCCGCCGTGGCCGAAGCCCTCAGCGCCTTTGGCAGCACTGTCAGCAGTCATCCCGATGGCATGACGATCACGGGTCATCCTGCGGGGCTACCCCATGGCGCTACCGTATCGAGTCTTGGCGATCATCGGCTGGCGATGGCCTGGGCCATTGCCGCCCTGGTTGCACCCGGAGCAACCACCATTCAGCAAGCCGATGCGGTTGCGGTCAGCTATCCCGCATTCTGGGCGCAGCTCAAGCAATTAGATGTAGATGTGACTATCGGTGATTGAACAAACGAGTTCAGTCACATACTGTCCGTAACGAAAAGATATAGAACGTATGGCAAGAGCAACAGTCTTTACCTATCGCATTGAGATTTATAGTGGCAAATTACTGCTCAGCGGGAGTTATAACATCACTCCCTATAAACGCCTGAGTGACGCGATGAATATTAGCTTGAGTAGCTATATGACCTTGCATGATGCGATTATCTCACCACTCAACCATCCTGAACAGGTCCAGCCGGTCTCCCACGTCATGATCAACCGCCATGAGATACCGCTTATTGCCGCGCTACGCGAACCGGCGCCGCCAGCCGACTACACGCCTCCGCGGCTGGCTGGGAAACTCGAACGTGTGCGCATGATGTTTTTTACCCAGGAATTTGTGATTCAGGCAGACCTTGCCAAACGACCCGACCGCACCGTGATTGAAATGCTTGATGGTATCGAAGACCTGTTTGTTCCGATTACCAACGCCAAAATTTTCCCATTACTCGGTGGTCAACCGATGGCTCGCGATTTTGCCTGTCTTGGAAGAGCGCATATTCAGGCACTCTACCCACTTTCCGCATCGGATGATCTCCGTCCCGCTGATGATGAAGCATCACTCTGGTAATAGAACGTGTATGGACGGACTAATGTGCAGTAGTAAGGAGCAACGATGAAGATTGTAGTCACCGGTGGTGCCGGTTATATTGGCAGCATCGCCACCGCCGAACTGATCCAAGCTGGTCACGACGTCATCGTCTTTGATAATCTCTATCAAGGCCATCGTCATGCGGTTCACCCAAACGCCACGTTCATTGAAGGTGATTTGAGCCAGAAAGAAGACCTGGCCCGGCTCTTTACCGAACACAGCGGCATCGATGGCATTATGCACTTTGCCTCCTATACCCTGGTCGGCGAAAGTATGAAACAACCGATGAAATACCTGCGTGAAAACCTTGTCAATGCAACGAACCTGATCGAACAGGCGGTTGCCAGTGGGGTCAACCGCTTTATTCTCTCATCGACCGCCAATCTCTTTGGCAACCCGCGACGTAACCCTATCGATGAAGAGGAACCCATCGAACCGGGCGCTCCCTATGGCGACTCCAAGTTCTTTATCGAGCGGGTATTGCACTGGTACGCTCAAATTTATGGCTTGAAGTATGCCTGCATGCGCTATTTCAACGCTGCTGGCGGCACCCCCCAGCGCGGCGAAGATCATGATCCCGAAACCCATCTTATTCCCCTGGTCTTACAAGTAGCTCTGGAGCAGCGCGAACAGATCACTGTCTTTGGTAATGATTACGCCACTCGTGATGGCACCTGCGTCCGTGATTATATCCATGTTGTGGATCTCGCTCAGGCCCATATCCTTGCGATGGAGGCCCTGGAAGATCTCGGCAGTCGTGCCTATAACCTGGGCAATGGGGATGGCTTTACCGTGCTGGAAGTGATCGAAACCGCTCGCCAGGTCACCGGCCATCCCATTCCCACAACCATCGGGTCGCGCCGTCCCGGCGACCCCGCCACCCTGGTCGCCTCATCCCAGCGTATTCGGCAGGAGCTTGGCTGGAAACCACGCTACGCTGGACTGCATGATATCATCGGCAGTGCCTGGGAGTGGCATCGCAACCATCCACATGGCTATCACTCGCATGCATCAGACGTATGACTGCACCAAAACAAGTCGGAAACTACCTGCTTGAGGCACCCATCGGGCGCGGCGCCACCAGCGAAGTCTGGTTGGCCCACCATGCCTTTCTCGATCACCGCCGTGTCGCGATCAAAATCCTGGTGGTGCATGACCGCGACACCACCCTGCGCTTTACGCGTGAAGCCAGCCTTGCCAGCGGTCTCCAGCACAACCACATTGTCAAAGTCTACGACCACGGTCATTTCGAGACCGATAAGCCCCCCACCCGGCTGCATTGCACCGTCTTTGAGTATATCTCTGGCGGTTCGCTTCAGGCGTTGCTCGATAAAGAGCACCATCTTGAATGGCGCCGCGCACTCGCCATCTTTCGCCAGATTGCCGATGCCCTCGACTACGCCCACAGCCTGAGCATTGTCCACCGCGATGTGTCCCCCAACAACATCCTGCTCGAATCTGATACAGGTCGCGCCCTGCTCACCGACTTTGGCATTGCCCGTCAGCCATCCCATCGCATGACCTCCGAGCACAATATTATGGGTACACCCGGCTTCTGGTCGCCCGAACATACCCGCTCAGCCACCGAAGTCACCCCCCTCTCCGATATCTACAGCCTCGGCGTCGTGCTCTACACCATGCTCACCGGCGCCATGCCCTGGGATACCCTGCCCGGACCGGCTGATCGCGTCTTTGAGCCGCCGATGAACCTCAAACAGCGTGGCATCAGCCATCTTCCCGCCGGCGTTGATCGGGTCATCCAGACTATGCTTGCCAACAACCCCACCCGCCGCTTCCCCTCGGCCATGGCTGCGGTAGAAGAATTAGAACGCGTGTTGCTGCGCCATCAGGCCGCAACCTACGTCACATCCAATGGTAACGATCCACCACCTACCAGTGGCAGCACCACGACCCTGTATGGCGACGCCAGTTTCACCGCGCCCGGCTTTATTGCCGAAGGTGTTGAGCGCAATGCGGTCGAAGTTGCCCTTGGCCCTGATCTCATTCGTGAACCCATTGTCCGTGCCCACCGCCGTGCCGAAGAACTCTGCCAACCCGGCCAGATTGCGCTGCTGCTCGATCACTGGGCACGCCAGGGCCGTTTGCGGCGAACACTGCTTGGTCGTCTCGCCCGTCTTCATCGCGTCACAAGCTACAACATCTACTACTACACCCTGCGCGTCGTTTACGAGCAACGCGGCAGCCCAGAAGAGGTCACCGAACCCGACCATCAGGCCCGGGTCTTTCCGCTGGAACCTGAACTGGAACGCTGGCAAATTCGCCTACCGCCCATAAATGGATTTGAAGACGACGAGGGCGATCAAGTCCTGGTGCCCGGCTCCGCCAGCGTCATCAAATGTCCTACCTGCCAGGGCCGAGGCAAGCTCATCTGCCCCCGCTGCAAAGGCAAACAGCGCATCACCATCTCCCGGCCGCTCGCCCCCGAAATCGATCCGGCCATGCCCGATACCACCGCCAACCCGCAGCACCCTGGCAAACCTGGCCCATCACCGCGCAACCAGGCCACCGCGGTTGAACGCACCCCAGGCACGCCGGCTGCTAGCACGCCAGAGGGAGCAAGAGGCAGCACTCAGACAGCCACCACGCGGGTCGAGCAGGTGCTGGAACCCTGTCCCGAATGTGCAGGACGCGGCGGCTTGCGCTGCGACACCTGCGACGGTGTGGGCCGTCTCATCCAACAAAAAGCCTTCCGCTGGCAACGTGTGAGCCGCACCTTTGAACAGGGCGACGACCTACCCATTATCGATGAACAGTGGCTCTATCGCACCTGCCAGGTGCATGAAGTTTACCGCGAAGAAGCCACCGATCACCATCACCTTAACGCCATGCCTTTCCGTCCTGAATGGTTGCAAGTGCCCGTCCTCTGCGATCTCATCGAGCAAGCCGACGCCAACACCGACGACGATACCCGTATTGTCTTAAGCGAAGTCGCCATCACCTTTATTCCCGTCACTGAGATTGCCTTTGATCTGGGTAAAGCCCCGACGGGCGATGATGAAAAGGACCTGTACCATATGATGATTTACGGTTTTGAAAATGTCATTCCCCCCCGACTGGCGCTTCCTCAACTGGGAACGGGTCATCCTGCTCTGCACCAACGCTTTTCTCTTCCTGCTGCTGATCGTGCTGGTCACGCTTATCCTCACGGCCTGAGCCATTGCCAACCGTTCGTCCAGTAGTTATTCCACTGGTCATACCAAATTCGCTGAATCGATATGAGACGTAGGTGCGGCTTGCCGCCGCACGGCGGTCGGGACGACCGCACGCACGTATCAGACGGAGGTACGACTTGCCGCCTGCTTTGGAGGGGCGCTCCGCCCATCCAAAGCAGGCGCTCCGCGTTCTATCAACAGTGCAGGCATCCTGCCAGCGTGAGGACGGGACGCTGCTTATGAGCAAGGAAAAAAAGATGCTGCTAGGCATCCTGCCAGCGTGAGGACGGGATGCCCACACACCTTGAACCAGAATCAAAAAGACCCGCCCGACACACTCGGTGCCAGACGGGCCTTTTTTGTATCAGTAGAGGGTATCACCAACAAGGTGACGGAGCTTAAGCTATATCACCTGCGGTGACACCCCTAAGCTCGTGACTACTATGACTCATGGGCATCACCTCCTTCACACCTGAACGGTAAGTACAATGTTGCTTCCACGTGATACATACTATACCCAATATCCGCGCATCTGTCAAGCCGCCGAAATGACAAAAAACAAGGTCAGAATATGGATGTTTTATCCAGCCTCTGCAATATTGATCAATCCTCCCAACAAACTGCCATGCCCGCTGCGCCCACCGACCCATGAAAAGCGCGTCTGCGATTCACTACGGAGGCACGGAGTTTGCACAGAGGTTCACCACGGAGACACAGATCTCTTGGACAATGGCTTCGGCCTTTGTGTTTTCTTTATGTCCTTTGTGCATTTTGTGGTGCATGTTCTTCTGTTCCTTATCCCCGACCCTGGTTCAATGTTCAGCGTTCAAGCTAGTTCATCTGTGTTATACTACGAACAGATGGACAACTCGTGTCCCGTAGGAAGGAAAGGAGCATGTTCCATGGCCCGCCTGGATCATATCTTAAAATCGTGGCTCGACGCCGGCATTCACGACGTGATGGCCTGGTTTTTCGATGCCGAAGTCGAATCGGTCACCTCCGAGAATGTCGAATTGCAGGCCACCCTCGAATCAGGTGGTCACCGATAAAATCTATGATGTGCTCCTGAAGGACGGGCGCAACCCGCTCTTCCATGTGGAATTTCAAGGGCGCACGACCCACCGACCGATGAAGTGGCGCGTGCTCGACACTATGCTGTGTTTGGGCGAAGGGCAACCCGGTCGCACCTGCTACCATCTCGTGTTCTACACTGGCCGCAACGCCGGCCGCAACGATCCGGGCGTGTACCAGGTGTATGATCCCGATGGCAACCTGATTCTCACCTGGAGCTATCGGATCATCCGCTTATGGGAAATCCGGCCGATGAATTGATCGACACCGGTCGCCCGTTTGTGATGGTGCTGGTGGGCTTGAGCAACATTACCGACCCGCTGCGGCAGTTGCCCGCCGTGCTGGAGATTATAAACACGGTGGAAGACCCGGTGACGCGGGAACGGCTCAAAACGGTCTTTTATGCCTGTATTGAAAGCGAGGAGATCATTGACGTGGTGAAAGAACTGATCAAGGAAAAAGATGCATATGACCTGGATACCGCCGGTATCCGCTGGATGCTGAAAGAGCATGACAAACGGGTGATCCAACCCCTCCGGGCTGAATATGCCGCAGAGATTGCCCAATTGAAGCAGCAAGCTGAGCAAAGATTGCCCAATTGGAGCAGCAAGCTGAGCAAGCCAAAAGAGAAGCCCAGCGCGAGACGTTGCGCGAGACGTTGTATACCAATATCATCACCGTGCTGCAATCGCGGTTTCCGGCGGATGATACAACCTATGCCATCCTACGTCGGCTGCTGGCTACCGAGACCGACCCCGAACGACTACAAGCGCTCTTCAACGCGTCGGTGACTATCGGTAGTCTGGCGGATTTTCAGAACTTGGTGCTATTCCCGCAGGGGAACGGGTCCGTCTAAGTCCGTCATTCCTGGTATTCGGGAGCGCAGGCATCCTGTCTGCATGCGGTCGGGACGACTGTGCAAGGGATACAGAGGGATCGAAGCGGCCACATTCACTCCACTCTGCTTGGGGCCGCGTCCGACCCGGTGTGGTCGTCCCGACCGCCGTGCGGCTGCAAGCCGCACCTACATCGCTTTGCGCTCCAACGCTTCAACACTCCAACGCTCCAAGGCTTCGATTGCTTTCCGCCGGTTTGTTGTGTAGCACACTACGGTATAATACATATGGGAACAACAAACGCATGGTGGAAGCAATGCAGAAGAGGTGTTCAGAATGAAACGATCTTTGCAAAAACAGCGTGTGGTGCGTGCTGCCTGGCGCTCCTGGCCCGGCGCACTGGTGGCCCTCACCGGCGCAACTGTGATCTGGCTGGCAACGACCGACCATCCAGCGGTCTGGCCCGTGCGCAACATTCTCTCGTATCGCATGGAGACGTGGATCAATGCCCAATTGCCGCCGGTGCGTTCATTGGGGCAGACGACTCTGGTGGGCTGTGTGCGCAATACGGCTGGTGAGCCCATACCTGACGCGACCGTGCTGGTGGCAGAGCGCGATGGCGCTACCCACGTGGCAATGACCGCTGAGGATGGCTGCTACACCCTGAGCGGTATGCCCGCCGGGCGCTATGTGGTCGCCGCCGGCGCACCAGGCA
>JAAURD010000166.1 GCA_012034075.1 Chloroflexaceae bacterium
CGAGGGCAGCGGCGCCCCCGCCCAACGAGGACGACCTGCCCCAGAACGACGTTGCCAGCGGTGCCGCCGGCGCCGACCCGCAACCGCCACACGGTGCCGCGCCATCACGGCGGCGTGGGCGTCAGGTGCCAGCATCATCCGGCGACCGCGCACGTCCATCCACCAGCAACCAGCACAGCGGCAATATCCATCAGCGGGCACGAAAACGGCGTAAACGGGAAGCGCTCATAGGTCAACCCAGCACGTTCGATCAGTCTGATCGACGATCATACGGTATTGCGCGTAGGTACGGGATCAGCGACCACTGCGGGTGGATCTTCCTGGGTATCACAGCCCAGGTCAATCCCCAGCAGCCGTTCGATTAAGCGCGTGCGCCAGAGCAACCGTGCGAGCAACACCCAGATAACGGTGACCAGCAGCACCAGCAATCCCTCTTCCAGGGTGGGCCATTGCAGCTCAAAAATCTCACGCAGCATGGGTATCGCCAGAATAATGCCCAACACCACCGCCATACCAGCCGCCAGCAGGGTCGGCCGCCAGTCGCCGCTAAAACGGTCGGCCGCCACCCACCAGCGCGTTGGTGGCTCAACAAACACCAGCAGCATGAGGCCACAGAGCACCAGAAAGATGGTGAGCGTTGAACGTGCCGAGGCTGCTACGGTCGCAGGGTCGATCTGCCGATTGAACCCCAGCGCTAGCACGCCCAGAAAGACGATCAACCCGCCTAGGCTCACCGTTATCGCGGGCGTCAGCACAAAGTGGGCCAGCCGGCGACCCAGGGTATGACGATCGGTTGGGCCGGGCCGGGCCCAGGCCGCCAACGCAAAGGCCGGTATGCTCATGGTGAGCATGGCTATCAGACCGCTATGGCGCACGGTATAGGGAATCATCGGTGCCAGCACAATTATCAGCGTCGCATAGATCATCCGCGCCAGCACCAGCTTGAGAATATCCTGCATGCCATTGACCACCCGCTGACCCTCACGCACCGCATGAGGCAATGCCGCAAAGGAGTCCCCCAGCAACAGAATATCGGCCACACTGCGTGTTGCCTGGCTGCCGCTCTGCATCGCAATTGCCAGATTGGCCTGTTTCAACGAAAGCACGTCATTGACGCCATCACCGGTCATTGCCACATAATAGCCCATGTCACGCAAGGTCCGAACAATGTGCTCCTTTTGCTGCGGCGTAATGCGTCCGAAGACGGTGGTCTCGGCAACCACCTGACGAAACTGCCCTTCGTCCATCTGCTCCAGCGATGGCCCGGAGATGGCCTTGAGATGGTCGGTCAGCCCGGCTTGTTTTGCCAGTGCCGCTACTGTCTGCGGGTTGTCGCCAGAGATGACCTTGATCTGCACCCCCGCTGCCTGGAACATGGCCAGCGTCTCACGAACGTCCGGGCGCAGTTCATCGCCAATGCTGATCAAACCCAGCGGCGTCAAACCTGGCACAAGCTGCGCATCATCGCCGCTGACCTGCAGATCCACGGCGTGATCGTAGCGGGCAAGCAACAACACTCGCAGTCCCTGCTCAGTCCACTGCACAATCTGCGCATCAAGTGCATGGTCGGTGGTGACAAAGGGCAGCAGCATCTCCGGGGCGCCCAGCACAGAGAGACCCGCTGATGGATCATCGGCAAAGGCCAGTGCACTCCACTTGCGAGCCGAAGAGAAGGGGATTTCGGTGCTCACTGGCCGTTGCGGCGCCGGATACGCGGTTGCAATCGCCTCACTGGTGGCATTGCCGGCAGCCCCACTACTAGCATATGCACCGAGCTGCTGCTCCAATTCAGCAAGGCTCATACCAATCGGGTATATCGCCTGCACTTGCAGACGGTTGGCAGTGAGCGTGCCCGTCTTATCCACACAGAGCATATCGACATTGCTCAATGACTCGACTGCGTTGGCCTGCTGCACCAGCACCCCTTGACGCGCCAGACGGACTGCGCTCAGGGCATAGGCTACCGCAATGGCCAGCAGCAAGCTATTGGGCACCAGGCCCACCACCACAGTGGCGGCGCTGACCGAGGCCACCAACGGCACATCATCGAGCATGGTAAAGATAAAAATCACCGCTACCAGGTAGCCGGCCAACCCCAGCAACAGCTGTAAGATGGTATTGATTTCGCGTTGCATCGGCGTTAACACCCGCCGAAAGGTGCGTGCTCCCTCGGCCAGCCGATTGGCAGTGCTCTGAGCGCCCACTCGCTGGGCCTCGTACATGGCGCTGCCGCTGACACAAAAACTGCCCGAATAGACCAGATCACCGGTGTGTTTGGGGACAAGGTCTGACTCGCCGGTCAGAAGTGACTCATCTACATTGATCTGACCAGGTCCGACCACCGCACCATCAACCAGAATCTGATCCCCAGCAGTAACGACGAGAATATCCCCAAGCACAATCTCATCGGGGTCAATCGTCTGCGTCATTGCGTCACGAATCACGGTTGCTGCTGGTCGATTGAGCAGGGCGATTTGATCGAGTTGGCGCTTGGCCCGCACTTCCTGTATCACACTGATGATAATATTGAGCGAGATTACACCCACGGTAAAGATGGCATCCCCGACCCGACCGAGTAACACCAAGGCCGCACCCAGGATAAACAGAATATTGTGAATGGGCATAAAGGTATTTTCCACCAGAATCTGCCGATATGAGCGGCTCGTTTGGAATGTGACTTTATTGCTCTGGCCCTCTTCCTGACGCAACCGCACATCATCTTCCGATAAGCCCTGGATCATGGCAGATGCAGCCTGCCTATTCATTGTTGCACGTCCCTTTCCCAACTATCGCAGAGCACCCAGCGTGTAGCACTCTGCATAGTATACACGCTCAATGACTGTGCGGTGGCACGTTGATCGAAACGCCACGGTTGGCATTTTGTGATCGGGTTGCCATTTTCACGCGCTCTTCACAGATTACGTACTCTTTTCCTGTTTAGATAACACGTTTGCGTATTGATCTTTTTATCGGAATCATTTATCATGAATCATGAGATATTCTGTGGAGATAATATGCTTACTGTCTACAACATCAGACACCGTTCGAGCCAATTCTCCATAGTTCAACGCCCCAATTTATCCTCAATCCACAAAAATGGGCGTTGTGTAATCAGAACACGCTGTTTGATTGCTCGTGCTGTTTGATTGCTCGTATGGTGATGCTTCAAAGTGTATGTGTCACTCACATAAATACGCTCTATTGCAATAGACAACGGAATACGATACCAGCGACGAGATCTGGTTCAATTGGCGTTGTTTTGTATGGCGTGTGTGGATGTTGGTTACAGGTGGATGAATCAAGAGACAACCGGCCTATTCATAACAGACGTGAACATCGCCGGAGACCTGCTGCAGATGATCTCACAAGAAGGACATAGCATGCAAACTGCACGATCAGAAATAAAAAAAGGACATAGCATGCAAACTGCACGATCAGAAATAAAAAAAGGTACGATCCTGGTAGTCGATGATCAATCTGCCAATCTGTATCTGCTGGTTGCCATGCTACAGCAGGAAGGCTATCGTGTGCTTTCGGTATCAAACGGCCCCATGGCGCTGAAATCAGCCCGTACTAATCCACCCGACCTCATTCTGCTCGATATCTGCATGCCGCATATGGATGGCTATGAGACCTGCCAACACCTGAAACAACATGAAACCACACGCGATATTCCGGTGATCTTTTTCAGTGCCCTGGATGATATTGACGACAAGGTGAGGGGTTTTGAAGTCGGCGGCGTGGATTATATCACCCGACCATTTCAGATTGCCGAAGTGCTGGTCCGTGTTGCGACCCACCTGTCGTTGCGTCAGATGCACCATCAGTTGCGCGAACAGAATGCGCAACTCCAGCAGGAGATTGCCCGCCGCCAAAAAGTGGAAGATACGCTGCGGCAAACCCAGCAACAATATGCGCATGTGGTCGAGGCTGGCAAAGTTGCTCTTTGGGAGTGGGACCTGGAGACACATCGCGCACGCATGCCAACAATGCCCGAATCGGTTGAGCCCAACCCCACGAACCGTATGCCTGGCTGGACCACCTGACCCCAGAGCAGATTGAACGTCTCGAATCTGCCCGTCATCTCTCCCTCAATGGTTCGCCCGCTCACCACGAGATCGAGCATGGCGTGCAACAGCAAGATGGCCGCATGCGCTGGTTTAGCTTGCGAGCCAATCGCGTTATTCACAACAGCCATGGGAAACCCGTGCTCATCCAGGGAAGCTCTACCGAGATAACGCGTTACAAAGAGGTCGAAGCTGCCCTGCGACAGTCGCAGCAACGCCTGAAATTGACCTTTGCCAGTATGCGTGATGCAGTCTTTTTGCTTGATACCGAAAGCACTCGGATTATCGACTGTAACCCGGCTGCATCGGAGATTTTTGGCTATTGCCGGGATGAATTACTGGCGTCCCATACTGCCGACTCACCGTCCCAGACAGCGGCGATTGAGCAGTTTACGGCGCACCTCTTTCAACTGGTCCATGAAGCTGACTGGAGCAACCAGAACGCGCTCTATACGGCCGTGATGACCCATAAAGAAGGATATACCGTCTATACCGAGCATAGCATTATGCCGATGCTCGATGCCGAACAGCGGCACATTGGCTGGGTCAACACCATTCGCGATGTGACCGAACGCAAGCACGCCGAGGATGCCTTGCGCCAGAGCGAAGAACGCTTCCGCTTACTGGCCGAAAATGCGCGTGACATGATCTTTCGCTATCGCCTGTTCCCCGACCGTGGCTTTGAATATGTGAGCCCATCGGTCACTCGCATGACGGGCTATACCCCCGAAGAGTATTACGCCGATCCCTTTATGGATTTACGCACGCTCCATCCCGATCAACGCATCACCTTTGCTGTCACCGAAACCTCGGCCGAATCCTATAGCGAGCCGGTGATTATGCACCATGTGCGCAAAGATGGCGACGATGTCTGGATTGAGCAGCATCACTGGCATATTGTCAACGACGAAGGCCGCGTTGTTGCGATCGAAGGTATTGGCCGTGATGTGACCGAACGCAAACGCTCGGAAGATGCGTTGCGTCAAGCCCACAACGAATTGGAGATACGCGTCCAGGAACGAACCGCCGAACTTTCGCAGATGTATCGCGCATTGCAGGCTGAGATGAAAGAACGGATGCGCCATGAACGCCAACATCAAGCTATCATTACGGTGATCAGTGCGCTTCGTACTGCTACCACCCGCGCCGAGATGGTCAATATCTTGCTGGAACATGTACAGGACCTGGTGCATGCCGATGGGCTTGCCCTTTTGTGGCTTGATGCCACGCGGCACTACGCGGTGGTGGAACAAGCCGAAGGTCTCTGGCAGCATGCCACCGGGCAGCACATGCTCTTTACGGCGGACTTTCCGCCAGAGGTCTTGCTCCAGGAGCGCTCCTATCTTGCCGCTCAGGAACAGGATAGCGCCATCTTCCATCATCTCGATCTCTCCGGTAGCATCAATGCCCTGGCCTGCATTCCGCTCAGCTCGCAGGGGCAGCATGTGGGCACGCTCTGTGTCGGCCTCCAGGACCAGCTCAGTGAGGATCATTTCTCTCTGCTCAGCGCCATCGGCGATATGGTTGCCAATGCCCTGCTGCGGATCACCCTCTACGAACAGACCGAACAGCGCTTGCAGCATGTCCGTGCCTTGCATACGATTGACCAGTCGATTATGAGCAGCCTGGATGTTCGTTTAACGCTGGATGTCCTGGTGCAGCAGGCGATTACCCAGCTGGCAGTTGATGCTGCCCGTGTGTTTTTAATCGACCCTACGACTGGTATTTTGACTCATGCGGCTGGTTCTGGCTTCCGCTCGTCCATCTCCGTTCACCTTGGTGAATCGTATGCACGCCATGTTGTGAGCGAACGAACCATGATGCATCTACCAACCCTGCGTGAGAGTTGCATACGCGGTGAAAGCACCCAGATATTTCACCAGCAAGAGGGATTTGTCAGCTACTATGGCGTTCCGCTGATCGCCAAAGGCCAGATCAAGGGCGTGCTTGAACTCTTTCATCGTCAGTATATCACCCGCGATGAAGAATGGTTCCATTTTCTCACGACGCTGGCCGGGCAGGCATCCATTGCTGTTGACAATGCCGACTTGTTTGAGCAACTGGAGCAAAAGAACGCCGAGTTGATGGGCGCCTATGATGCAACGATTGAGGGCTGGGCCAATGCCTTGGAGTTGCGCGATAAGGAGACTGAAGGGCACTGTCAGCGAGTGACTCGGTTAACCATCAAACTGGCCCGCCGTATGGGGATAAGCGAAAATGACCTGGTGCATATCCGGCGTGGCGCTATTCTGCATGATATTGGTAAAATGGGCATTCCTGACTCGATATTGCTGAAGAATGGGCCGCTTACCGATGAAGAATATGCCTTGATGAAGCAACACCCCGTGTATGCCCATCGCCTGCTCTCCGCTATTCCCTTTTTGCGCCAATCGCTCAATATCCCCTACATGCACCACGAAAAATGGAATGGCACGGGCTATCCACTGGGTCTGGCGGGCGAAGCTATTCCGCTTGAGGCCCGCCTGTTTGCCATCGTTGATGTGTGGGATGCCCTGCGCTATGACCGCCCCTATCGCAAAGGCTGGCCGTCTGAACGGATCTTCGCTCATCTGCAAGAGCAATCGGGCAGTCACTTCGACCCGCAAGTGGTCGAAGCCTTTTTAACGATGATGCACGCGGACGGCGTTGAGGATGATGCCGAAGCATAACCGCTCTCGATCCGTGCTCGTGGTCTGACCACGTTGATCTGGTGCGTCCGCGCGGTTGCAAACCGCACCGACGTCTGATCGGGTGCTTGCAGCCGCTTTGCGCTTCAACGCTTTGGCGGGCCAACGCTTCCAAGCCGCACCTACGTCTGATACGTGCGTGCGGTCGTCCCGACCGCCGTGCGGCTGCAAGCCGCACCTACGTCTCATATCGATGAACGCCATTTGGTATGATATCGATGAACGTCATTTGGTATCATTCCCCATCCGATGGCGGGAACTCACGTTCAGGGCGGGCCGCAACCGTCACGCCCAACCCCGCCTGTCGATAGTGCTGATAGAGCTGTTTGATAAGCTCATGGCGTATCAGATACTGATCGGTATGCTCATCCACATAGAGCACGACCGTGAGATCTACCGTGTCCAGTGTCAGAGCCTGGTAGCGCACCAGCGGCGCCGAGACGACCATCCCATCTGGTAGGTTTGCGATCACCTGCTGGGCCACCGCAAGCGTCATCTGCTCTATGCTATCCAGGTCGCCACCGTGCTTCAGACTGACATCGACCAGCAGTTCCTTTTCGCGTTTCAGCCGGTTGTAGGTGATCACAATATCCGAGGCCATGCGTGAATTTGGTACATTTACCAGGGTCGGCCCATTATCCAGGGTCATGCGCCGCGCTGGCATGCGAATACGCGTGCTGCGCCAGGTGATATCGGTGATATACCCCTCGACATGGTCGCGTTCGTCGATTTTTAAGCGCACATAGTCGCCCGGCTGATTCTGCTTCGACAAGATCAGATAGAGTCCCGAAAATGCATTCGACAACGTCTCTTCCAGCGCCAGCGAGGCTGCCAGACCAGTAATACCCAGCGCTGCGATTGCCGGCGTAATCGATATTTCCAGGGCTTGCAACACTGCCATCAGGCCCACCACCAGAATGGTAATGCGGATCAGGCTGCGTGCCAGCGAGGCGGCCATGGCACTGCTCTGATGACCCTGGCTTGAGTAATCGATCAGGCCGACCCCAAGCCGCATCACAAAGAGCGTCAGCGAGAGAATAAACAGCACTTGCAGGATACGTGGTAGAAAATCCACCACATCCGAACCGAGCCATGGTCGCAAAAACGGTAGCGATAAGAAGATACCGGCCAGCGTAAACCAGAAGGGAAGCATGCCGCGCAGGGCCATCACAAACACGGCATCACCGCGCCAGCCGGTGAGACTGCCACGCTTCTGCAGGAAAAACAGCATGAGCTTATCCAGGGCAATGCCCAGCAGCAGACTCACTACCAGAAGAAGCGCAGGTTCAAGCAACGGCATCGCTCACTCCATGGGTGTTATGACACATGCAATAGATCCTCTCGATTCCGGTGGGCGCAGCCGGCATGCCGGCCGCACCCCTCATCCCCGGCCCTTCTCCCACAAGGGAAGCGTGTAGACGATGCCATGCCCGATTTCCCCTGGCATTCTGGCGAAGATTCAACGCAGAGACGCAGAGGCGCAAAGGCCCTTGTGATGTTCGCGCCCCGCGCCCGACCACTTTGCGCTTCAACGCTTTGCGCTTCAACGCTTCCAAGCCGCGCCTACATGGCGACATTGACATCAGCCAGCACCACACAATTCCGCCCATTGCGTTTGGCCTGATACAGCGCCTGGTCGGCTGTTCGCAGCACCGCATCGACCGCAATACCGTGATCCGGAAAACTTGCTACGCCCACGGAGACACTGATATTTTGGATCATCTGTCCCTCATATTCAACGACGATGGTATGGACGTTTCTGCGGATCTCTTCCGCACGGGCCAGGGTATCTTCCAGGCTGGCTTCGGGGAGTACCAGCGTAAACTCTTCGCCGCCATAGCGACACACCATATCTTCTCCGCGTATGTGCTGCTGCAAAAACGCGCTAGCTGGCTTAAAATCACATCCCCGCCACCATGCCCATATGTATCATTTATCTGCTTAAAAAATCGATGTCGATCATCATGACGCCTACTGTATGCTGGTGGCGTGCCGCTCGTTTCAGTTCGCGGCTCAACGTTTCATCCAGATAGCGCCGATTAAAGAGACCGGTTAATGGATCACGGATGGCCTGTTCCTGTAACTTTGTGCGCAGCTGCAAATTCGATAGCCCCATCGCAAGCTGATCGGCCACCGTCATCATAAGCCAGTCACTGCGCTGCCGGTCATTGTTGGTGGTGCTAGTGGGTATGCCGCCAATCCGTAACATCCCCAACGTCTCACCCTGAGCGCTCAACGGAATGCAAATATAGTCACGTGTATGGTCCTGCGGTGCATAGGGGCATGATGCTTTTCGGTTGCTCGGGTTGTTGATGGTATAGGGACGACTATGCAATAAGGCAAAACACGACTGCGCGAGAACCGGGTTGGGCCATGCCATCGGTTCGCCCCAGGTCGTTACCAGTTGGGCCTGGGTTGGGTCAGCATGGAACAGATACAGCGCACCCACTTGTTGTGGAAAGAGATGGCTGGCAATCTGGGTAAACACCTGATAGGCTTCATCGGTATGATGCAGGCTTTGCAAAAAATCGCCCAGATCGCTCATCAAGGCCATCTCACGGGTGCGCTGATCCAGTTCGCTTAACTGGCTGCGGAGACGTTGGTAGGCTTGCTTCAAGGCCCCCTCGAACCGTTTCCGTTCGGTCACATCGATAAGCACACCCACGACGGCTTCGATCTGACCATCATCGCCGTAAATGGCCTGGAACGAGACATTGCCCCAGAACGATGAACCATCCTGACGCAGCAGCCGCCGTTCGAGCGAATGCTGCTGCTGCTGACTGGTCTGCATGATCTGCAACAGGCTGTGATGCTGTTGCTGCTGTGCTGGTGGTAAATCGCGGTGGCTTGACAACTGGCGCAAATCGTCGCGAAGCGTCAGGAACAGCAGCGCAGATCTACGGGTGCAGTCGGGTTTACCAATTTATGTACTGCCGGCGAGCGAGTCTGCGGGAGAACGAGGGAAAGCTCCGCGTCGCCATGGTCCAAACCCTGATGCCGCGGGTGACCGACTTCGACGTCAAGAATCCGCTCTACTGGTCTGCGGACTAC
>JAAURD010000167.1 GCA_012034075.1 Chloroflexaceae bacterium
ATGCACCAACTCCTGCAGCGTCATCGCATCCGCCGCATACACCGACGTCCCACTCGGCGGCGGCGTCGAAAGCGTCGTCCGTCGCCGCACCGCCCCATCGTCATCCAGCAAAAACACACCCAGCGCCGTCAACTGAGCACTCGTCAAATCACTCTCCCCACTCAGCGCCGGCAACGCCCCCTGATGCTTAATCACCGCCCGAATCACCGGATCCTCATGCCACCGATTCCGCGTCACAATCCCACCAAGTTGACATAATGCCCGCTTGCGATACGCCTTCCCATTAAACCGCTCAACCACCTCAAACGTCACCCACGCATGATCCAGCGCACGGTCTCGCGCCGTATCCAGAATATCAACCGTAAACGTTGTCGTACTGTTGGGCGACCCAATCACCGCAATAGGTTGCATAAGTTGTTGTTGCATATATTTTCGGAACAAAGAATCTGAACAGTTATGCTGATTATAGCACCTCCTTTCAGAATGTCAAGCGCAATGTGAGTATTTTGTGGAAAATCAGAGCAAACTGGTGGAAAGAGGGTGGAAAGCGGAGGGGGATAACCGGTGGAAAACCTCAGGAAATCCGTGGAAAAAGACACATATGAACTCGTATTCCCCAGCTAACAGACGACATGATTATCTGCAATCAAGAAGCGCAAAAACACAGAATATTCACATATAAAGAACTTAGTAGGTAAAATCCACAAAAAAATACTAGCGTCCACCTAAATTAAGCAAACGCACACTTCCATCACGCAAACCAACCGCCAGCTCCTCACCATCAGGATTGAACGCCAGTGCTAACACCACACTCCCAAATGGCCGCGTAAAGACATGCCCCCCATCAGCCGCATCCCAGAAACCCACCGTCCCATCATTTGCACCAGCCGCCAGCAAACCACCATCAATCGAAAAAGCCACGCTCGTAAACCGTATATGCGAAGCCCCGCTCGAAATGCGCCTTACCTCATGTCCATCTTCTAAATCCCACAAAAGCAGAGAATCAGAACGAATGCCACATAACAAAAGCGTCCCTGGCTGGCTCTCCAACCCAATAACCGGCCCTTCAGCGCTATCAAGCTCATACTTGAGCGTCCCACTCCCAATATCCCACACCGCAACCGTAGTACTCATCGGCACACTCGATTCTGCTCGATTACTCGCAACCAAGGACCGACCGTCACCGCTAAACGTCACCGCCGCAATACCACTTCCTTGCAAATCATCAAAAACCCTTAATTGCTGACGCGTCTGCACATCCCACAGCGAAACCTCACCAGCATCATTCCCCGCCGCAATCATCGTCCCATCAGGGCTTACTGCAATACTGTGCATCTGTCCATATAAACCCGTCAACGGCTGCAACTCCCGCCGCACCAGATCAAACGCAATCACGTCCGCACTCGTAATCGCCGCCGCCGCCACCAACCGCGTATTGTCCAAAAACGCAAACGACGGCACCGCCGCCACCGACCCATCCAAACGCATCTCACGCCCTTGTTCTGGTACTTTCAAGTAAATATGCCCATTCACACCCGCAATTCCCAAAATTTGTCCGTCATCCGTATAATCAAGCGTCGTAATCAGCCCCTGGCCCACCGCAATGCGCTCGCTCACACTCGCCGACGACACATCCCAGATCATAACCTCGCCAGCCTCATCGCTCGCACTCGCCAGATGCCTCCCATCAGCATGCCACGAAATACCCAGCAACTGCAACCCCACATGCTCAAGTGCTGGCCTTGGTGTACCCGTCAAAGTATCCCATAAAAGCACTCTTCCATCAATACTTGCACTTGCCAGTGTATTGCCATCAGGGCTAAAAGCCACCCCACGAATAACAATCCAGCTCTCATGTCCACCAAAATCTTGTAACACCGCCCCCGTTGCCGCATCCAGCACATACACATGCCCATCAGTGCTCCCCACCGCAATCAAACTGCCATCTGGGTACATATCAATCCCAGTCGTCCAGAAACGATCACCCGTACTCGGATTAATTCCAGTCTGAAACAAAGGCGTTGTCTGAGAATTACCTGCACCCAGTTCACTTCCGATTTTTATATCCCACAAACGAACACTTCCATCCCGCGAGGCCGACACCAACCGCTCCCCACTCGCATCAAAAGCGATATTCCCCAACCAATCGGTATGCCCCTCTAACGTGTACAACAAGTTGCCGTTAGCCACATCCCACACCTTGATCGTCCAGTCAGTGCTCCCCGATGCAAGCACACGCCCATCCGCCGAAAACGCCAGACTGCGGATCCAACCACTGTGCCCCTCAAGCAGCGCAAAAACTCCCCCCGTATCCACATCCCACACCCGTACCGTCGTATCACTCACCGCCCCAGACGCCAGCAAAAGCACCGTCTCACCATCTGGCGCATCCGAAAGTGCATTCATATCCCCCCATGCCAATGCACTGATACTACCCTGATGCCCCTCAAGCAAACGCCCCGGCGTGTTGCCAGTCGTATCCGTAATAAGAACACTATTACCCACACCAATAGCCAGCAGCCGACCATCTGGTGCATATTCAGCCCCACTTAACTGACCCTCTATAAGCTCTTGAACCTCGACCACCTCGCTAATATTCGTCGTGCTCAACAGCATAGGTTCGCTTGCCTTCGGTGGTTCAGTCGGCACACTTGTGGGGTTAAAATGGTTCTCAGGGTCAGCCGGAACAAGATAGTGATGTAAATTATTCAGCAGAAAAGTGCGGCTTGGCTCAAAAAAAAGCATACCACCCACACCACAAATCATCAGCCAGACCAGCGTCAGCACCGTAAAAGCCAGAACCATACAGGTATTGCTACCGTCACTTGTAGATCTCAACGGCACCGCAGAATACGACTCCGTTATATCATCATATACGTCCTCATCATCCTCTTTCTGTGTTTCATGTACCGTTGATGTCTCCGGTGTTGCCACCGCCGGTGATGCCGGAACTACCACTGAAGGAGCAGAATCGACTGTACGTGGGCTCATAATCCGCACCACCTTCACCGCCTGCCGCATCTCCCGCACCAACTGATACCGATTCGCCGGATCCAGTTCCAGCGCCCGCAACGCCATCCGTTCCGCCAGCGAAGACAGCCGCGCATGCAACGCCCGCGGTGGATTCACCGGCGTCCCAACCAACCGCTGCTCCGCCAACGGTGGCGGCCAACCCGTCAGCAGCTGATAAAAGACCGCACCTACCACATACAGATCACTCGTCACCGACACCGACTGCTGCTCATCGATCAATTCAGGTGCTCGGTACGGCGAAGACATGCTGTTATCAGAACGCAATAGTGCAAATGGAGCAAGATGCAGCGTCCCATCCAGCGAAACCCACAGATCGCTTGTCCGCAACCCACCCAGAAACATCGGCTCATCTTGCGCCTGCAATACCTCAACAATAGACAATAATCGATCAACGTTTTGGAGCGCTAGTGGCTCAACCGTATGGGGTGAGCTAATATGAACCCGTGTATCAGCACTGCTCGCACGCGTCAAATCCTCACCCGCCGGATCTTCCACCACCAGATACAGCGTCAGTTGCTTATTGGCCTGCACCGCAAACAGCGCCCGCACCCGCAGCAACCCAGTGATATTCAGCCGCGCAATCTGCCCAATACGCTCCCGCGTCCGCGCCATCGCCGCAGCATCCGCTTGCCGCAACCCCGCCACCAGCACCGATTCCAGGCTCTGCAAATCATGGGCACGATAAATCGTCCCATCGGCACCATCGTCAACCACATAGATAATTCGGTACCGTTCCTGCAGAACGGCGTAAGGTTCTAACATCATCGCTGCTTATCATCACAAGATACGCAAGTGTTATAGCATAGGTAAGCGTTTGACGCAAGGGCACCACCGCCCTACCAACCAATCCAGCGTAACCCCATGTTGCCACACAGAGAAACGACTTCTGGTATACTCTGTAAGACGAACACGGCGGCACCCCGGTTGCCGCCGCACGTGCCGCCGCAAACGCCGCCGCACTGACAAATACGAAACCATATGAAACTGGAGGAAACCCTGTGAGAACTCGATACCGTGTCACCCTCGTCCTGTTCCTGCTCTTGACGCTGGTACCGCTCACCCATCAGAACATCCTGATCGACCCATTCGATCAACCACTGCGGGCCCAACAAGCCCAAGAACCCGCAGCATCATCGAGTGCGTTCGGCCTCAATACCCATATCGCCTCACGCTCCATCCACCAACAGACCCTCAACCTCGCCGCCGATGTCATCGACCAGAGCGGCGCCGGCTGGGTCCGCGAAGATTTTCACTGGTATCGCATCGAGCCTCAACCAGGCACCTACGATTGGGAATTTACCGACAACACCGTTCTCCTCCTAAGCGAACGCAATATCAACATCATCGGCGTCCTCTTCCCCGCCGTAGGCTGGGCCACCCCATTCCCAGGCGATCAGCCCGACAACGTCTCCTATTATCCCCCAGACCCCGCCCGCTACGCCGAATTTGTCACCACCGTCGTCTCCCGCTATAAAGACCTCGTCCAGCACTGGGAAATCTGGAATGAGCCAGATAACCCATTTTACTGGCAACCTCAAATTGATCCAGCCGCCTACGCCACCTTGCTCAAGGCCGCATATCCCGCAGTAAAAGCCGCCAACCCCAACGCCCAGGTCCTGCTCTCCGGCCTCGTCCCCTTTGACTTGAGCTTCTTGCGCAAGCTCGCTGATGAGGGCGCATGGCAATCATTCGATATCCTCTCCCTCCATCCCTATGGCGACCCCTGGAGCCCCGAACACGGCCAGATTGATGCCGCGGGTATCGGCGCCGTCAACATCCTCGCCGATCAGCTCGGCTCAAAGCCCATCTGGGTCACCGAATTTGGCTGGGCCAGCGGCCCCAGCGACCGCGACCCCCTCGGCCTCACCAATCAAGAAACCCAAGCCAACTACCTCGTCCGCAGCATGGTCCTCCTACGTGCCGCCGGCGCCCAACGCGTGCTCTGGTACAAACTCAAAGACACCGACATCGCCAACCCCTATGGCCTCCTCCATTTTGGCCGCGAACTCGACGACTACAGCCAGCCCAAACCAGCACTCGCCGCCTTCCGTACCCTCAATCAGCAACTCGCCGGACTTACACCCGTCGGCCAGCTATCACGCCCTGAGCCACAAACCGTCCTCGATTTTGAATCCCCCGCCAACTGGCACGCCCTTGACGCCCAAACCACCGCCACCGAATCAACCCTCACACCCAACCAGACCCACATTCACAGCGGCGCCGCCGCCCTCCAGCTCGACTACCGTTTTCCCTCCGGCCAGGCGCCATCCATCGGCTTTGCCCCACAGGATGCCATTGCCTTACCCGGCCAACCCCAACGCATTGGCATGTGGGTCTCCGCTGACGGAAGCGGTCATTCCGTTGCAGTACGCCTCATCGACGCCCAGGGTGAACCATTCCAGATCCGGCTGGGTTTTGCCGGGCATCCTGGCTGGCAATTCCTAAGCGCCCCAATAAGTGGAAAACTACCAACATATAACCAGCTCGATCCCACCAATCAGGGCAATCAGCAGATCGATTTTCCCGTCAGCCTGACCGCCCTCGTGCTAAACAACACCCAAAAAGATCGACCGAGTCAAGGCACCCTCTATCTCGATGATCTCTCAGTCATCCAAACCCCCGACACCTACCAGATGCGCTTTGCCAACGAGTCACGCATCGTCGATGTGCTCTGGTCGCCTCAGGGTGCTCAGGCCCGCATCGTCACCCCCGCCGACCATGCACTGCTCGTCCAGCGTTCAGGCGAAAGTCTCCTTTTATCAGCTCATGATGGTTCTGTTGAGGTCAGCCTCGGTCCTTCACCCATCTATCTCAACCACCTCTCACCCTCAAGCAGTAATCAGCCAACCACACCAGACCATAACCACGCGTTACCAGACGAAACACCCACGGAACTCCCCGCCCCATCCGACGGCCGGTTTGCCGATGAGACCTTCCGCGCACTCTGGCAACGCACCGATGGCCCAGTCGCCGCACATGCAGCCGGCCTACCCAATCGCTCATGGGTCTGGGGACCTGGTCCACTCACCAACGGGCTATATGAACCCTTTGCTCAAGCACCCGATGGCCGCCGACTCGTCCAGTACTTTGACAAAAGCCGTATGGAGATCAACGATCCATCCGCACCATTTAGCCCCTGGTTTGTAACCAACGGCCTCCTCGTCGTCGAAATGATGACCGGCCAGGTCCAGACCGGTGACTCACGCTACCAACAGCTTGAGCCAGCCAGCCAGGCCATGGCCGGTGACAACATCGAAGTCAACCCACATGCACCAACATACCAATTATTTGCGCAGCTATCTTACCCGCCCAACCCACAACGTGCCACCGACCGTCGCGGTGAAACCGTCATCGAACAAATACGAATCACTGATGGATCATTATCAATACACAAAAACGCCAATTTGGCAGTATATGCTATCCAGATTGGCGACTACGATCAGAACCTGGGCCATAACATCCCCCAGGTCTTTCTCGACTTCTTTCAACAACAACGTCTCGTCCAAGAAGATGGACAGTACGTCTTACGCCCATTGATGGACTGGGTATTTGTCATGGGTTTACCCATAAGTGAACCTTACTGGGTACGAGTAACAGTTGGTGGGAACGAAAAAGATGTCCTGATCCAGGCATTTCAGCGTCGAATCATCACCTACACCCCATCAAGTGATCCCGCCTGGCAAGTCGAAATGGGCAATGTTGGTCGCCATTATATGCGCTGGCGTTATGGTTGGTAATACGCATATGTTTAGAATATCCCATTCATGAAAGGAAAAAAAGCACAATGCAAACAACATCGAACGAACAATCACCGCATCTTAGCAAAAACTCGCCGCCGTCGAACCATCGGCTACCATTGGCATGGTTGGACGAGTAGCACAGATGCGCAAAGAAGGCATCTCAGTCATCTCATTTGCCCAGGGCGAACCCGATTTTGCCACCCCAGCGCCCATTAAAGCCGCTGCGGTAGAAGCCCTCGAACAAAACATCACCCGTTATACGCCCGCCGGCGGCATGCCCGAACTGCGCCAGGCAGTTGCCGAACAGCTCAGCCGCGACACCGGTCTCAGCTACACCTTCAAACAGGTTACCGTCACCTCTGGCGCCAAAGAAGCGCTCTACCTCGCATTGCAAGCCATCTGCGACGCCGGCGATGAAGTCATTATTCCAGCCCCCTACTGGGTCAGTTACGTCGAACAAGCCCGTCTGGCCTATGCCACCCCCGTCATCATCGATACCGATGAAGCCAGCAACTTCAAGCTCAAACCAGAACAACTCGCCGCCGCGCTCACACCGCGCACCCGTATGGTCATCCTCTGCTCCCCATCCAACCCCACCGGCATGGTCTACACCGCCGATGAGCTCCAGGCCCTCGCAGAGGTCTTGCGTCCCTCATCCGCAATCGTAATCACTGATGAGATCTATGACCATATCTGCTACAACAACAACTTCTGCCGTTGGTTGCAGGTCGCCCCTGACTTCGCCGAACGCACCCTTGTGATCAACGGCGCATCCAAAACCTTCGCCATGACCGGCTGGCGCATTGGCTATGCCGGCGGGCCAGTAGCCTACATTGAAGGCATGCGCAGTATCCAGAGCCATTCAACCACCCATCCCGCCTCCATAGCGCAGTACGCCTCACTCAAAGCCTTTCGCCCATCTGACGAACTCGATGCCATCGTTGCGCATATGAAGACCGCCTTTCAAGAGCGGCGTGACCTCATGCTCGAAGAACTAGCCCAGATCCCAGGCGTCTCCTGTCTCGTCCCCGACGGCGCATTTTATGTCTTCCCCAATATCACCGGGCTGCTCAACCAACCGCTGCGCGATGGCGTCACCTGCGCCACCAGCAAAGCCCTCGCCGAATACCTGCTCGAAAAGGCCCATATCGCCGTCGTCTTCGGCGAAGCCTTTGGCACCCCCGGCTACGTCCGCCTATCCTATGCCCAAGACAACGCCAGCCTGCGCGAAGGCATGCGTCGCTTCCGTGAAGCGGTCGCCCGGTAACATTGGGCAAAACCAGACCGATCATGGTAACATGAGAAAGAGCCGTGCCATCCAGGTACCCTGGCACGGCTCCGCCGAAACAGCAGGGGAGCGCAAAGGATCCCAACATATGCAACCGACAACGCTTGAACGTATGAGCAACAGCCTGCCAATGCTCCAACCAGTCCACCAGCTCAACGGCCCCGCCGCCGGCAACTGGTTTGCCCATTACACCGACATCCCCGATGATGGACAGCGCTATGAAGTGGTTCGCGGAGTGTCGCGTATTCCTACGCCAGATACCACGCATAAGGTAACTATCACTCTCTTTTGTACCTATTTTATGCAACAGGTTCAATTTGTAGGTCTGGGTCACATGTTTAAAATCTCCTGTGATGTGGAGTTAACCGCGCATGATATCGTCCAACCCGATATTACTGTCGTGCTCAACCAGCATCTCGCGATCATCACGCACAAACGCATCGTCGGCGTCCCCGACCTGCTCGTAGAGATTCTCTCGCCCGGTACCGCAACCCATGACCGACGCAAAAAGTACGCCACCTATGCCCGCGTTGGCGTACCCGAGTACTGGATTGCAGACCCGGTCAACAAAACCATTGAAATCTTTACCCACGACACCGCAAGCAGTAGCTACCGCTCATTGGGGGTCTTTACCGGAGAGACACCAGTACCATCACTCGTCTTACCAACCCTAAATGTACCAGTCATCCATTTTTTGCGCCCGCATGAAAGGAGCACCCGATGCCAAACATACTGCTTGAACCAACCCCAGAGCGCATCACCACCGTACAACCAGCCCCGCATATCAGCGGCCCCCCACCCGGCCAGTGGACCTATGCCGATTATGCCGCCATCCCCGATGATGGACAGCGCTATGAAGTGATTCACGGAGTGCTCTATATGACCCCTGTACCTGGTACTGCATACCAATCCACAATTAGTCTCTTTATGGGCCATCTCATGAATCATATTCAATTTGCCGGTTTGGGTCGTGTGTTCACCGCACCCTATGATGTTGAACTGACCCCGCATAATATCGTGCAACCCGATATTATTGTGGTACTAAATGTACATAAAAAAATTATTACGCCCAGACGTATTGTCGGCGTACCCAACCTGCTCATAGAGATCCTTTCGCCCGGCACAACCACTCATGACCGACACAAGAAATATGTGATTTATACCCGCTTTAGTGTTCCTGAGTACTGGATTGAGGACTCAATTGGCAAAACCATTGAGGTCTTTACCCACGCCACCATAAGCGGAAACTATCGCTTATTAGGGGTCTTTGCGGGAGAAACATCGGTGCCATCGCTCGTGCTGCCAACCCTACCCGTTACTGTTGCTCAATGCTTCCCAACTGACATCGAATAATGGTTCATATATGTACTTAAATCCTCGATATTGGCGTCTACTGGTCCTACTCGGCAGCAATGTGCTGCTGCTAATCGCACTGATCGCTGTCATTTGGATTGATAATGCACTCAATCGTGGCATTACCTACATTCCAGCCCCGGAGAGTACACCCATACCCTGGGCTGATGGGCCAATCCTTGGCGTCAATGCCTTTCACCTGCACCTCGAAGCCGATCCAAAGGCATTTACCCGCACGCTCAAGCTAGCACGTGATCTGGGCGCGACCCATGTCCGTATGCAACTGCCCTGGGAAGATATCGAAATCCATGGACGTGGTGATTTTGAAGACCGCCGTCATCCCGATACCGTCGGCATCATATCGGCCTGGCAAAAATACGATGC
>JAAURD010000168.1 GCA_012034075.1 Chloroflexaceae bacterium
CACAAGCCGCTGCGCGGTGCATGGCGCAGGCGCGCCAGGGCTGATACCAATGGCAAGCATCGATAAAAGAGAGACTGATTCCGTATCAGACGTAGGTGCGGCTTGCAGCCGCACAGCGGTCGGCACGACCGCACGCGGACCGCACGCGAGGCGCGAACGTCGTTGGTGCGGCTTGCATCCGCACGCGCCAGTTGCAAGCAGGCGCTCCGTGTCCTAATCGAAGCGCATACCAGTGATCACCCGAATTTGGTATGAAGCCCCTGGCTTAACGGCGGTAGCCCACTTGGTGGGCTATGCCGCATGCCCGGCGCTGCTGCTACAAGGGAGATCAGCCGATGTCCCTCATCCACTAGTGGATGAACCATCTCGCTCTGACGAGTAGCGCCTGGTTGTGGCGACGTCGTGCGGCTGCAAGCCGCACCTACAGCTGAACGCATCAGACCAACGTGGTCAGACTACGAGCGTTTGCGCCGTTGCTGCGCCCGCTGATGGATGTTGCCTTTGCGGCGTTTGCTGTTTGATAGGCGTGCGTTGCTGCCGTTCTTGAGCGGCGACTGACGCCCACGCGGCCGTGATGTTGCGGCGCCGTTGGGTGGTGGCGGCTCTGGCGCGGCAGTGCTGGCCTGTTCCAGGGTATCGTCATGGCTGGTTGCCGGAATGACGGGTAGGAGTACTTGTTTACGTCTGTTTTTGTGAATGTTGTTACGGATAAAGAGTATATTGCACAGCAGCTTCAGGGCTTGCTCGCGGGTTTTGCTCTGTTCATCGTTCAACATCTCTTTGAGCACGGGAATACAGCGCAGCTTGCCCTGCAGCAGGGCCTGGTTAAAGATATGCTGTTGTTCGCACAGATAGTCTGCATCCATAGAGTTTGGTATGGTGTAATTCGTTTGCATCCTTGTTCCTTTCAATTGTTTCCTGGATTTGAACATTCCTGCCGGTGCTCTGCTCTGCGCGAGCGCCACGGTGGCTGCCGCCACGATGGGCTGATCTACTGCGCTCAAGCGGTGTACAAGCACTGACAAGCTGACCGTTTCTACGATCTTGATTAGTATTATACACGATGTGTCAAGTACACAACAAACACACAACAAACGAGTTCTGGGGTTGGTGTGGCGGGGTTGCTGCTGCTGCGTATGTCTGGCGCTTGTGCTACAAGATGATTGTCGCACGCAAAGGGGGAACGCAGCTTCACCACGGAGGCGCGGAGGTTGGGCGGCGCCTTGAAGCCCCAGGCGCAATGGGAGAGACCGGGGGTGAGGACGTGCGCTGTTTGCCCGGCTAGCGCATCTATCGTACAATAGCGGTATGACATGCACGGGAGACGTTGAGCTATGAGGCTGAGCCGATGATCCCCAACAGCACCTTGATTGCCAACCGTTATGAGATTGTGCACCACATCGCCGGTGGTGGCATGGGCAGTGTGTACCAGGCCCGCGATACACGGCTGGACCACACGGTGGCACTGAAGCAACTGGTCCTGACTGCACCGGATGCCCGCACTGCCTTTGAGCGTGAGGCCAAAATGCTGGCGCCGTTGCGTCATCCCGTACTGCCCACTGTCTCCGACTATTTTGATGACCAGGCCGGTCTCTTTTTGGTGATGGAGTATATCCCCGGTGATGATCTGGGGCAGCTTCTGCATCAACGGGGACAGCCCTTTGCGCTGGAGCAGGTGCTGCGGTGGGCTGATCAGCTCTTTGATGGTCTGGAATACCTGCATCAGCAACACATTGTGCATCGTGATATCAAGCCGCAGAACCTGAAACTGACCGCGAAGGGCGATATTATTCTGCTTGATTTTGGCATTGCCAAGCAGAGTACGATGGGTAGTGTGGTGGCTTCGACGCCGGGGTTTGCCCCTATCGAACAGGAGCAGGGCACGGGCACCGATGGCCGCAGCGATCTGTATGCGCTATCGGCAACGCTGTATTGTCTGTTGACGGCGCGGCGCCTGGTGAGCAGTATTAAGCGCCTGGTGGCCGAATCGCGGCGGGAAGCCGATCCGGTTGCGCCATTGCATCAGCTGAACCCGCAGGTGCCATTGCCAGTGAGCGAAGTGATGATGCAGGGCCTGGCGCTGCATGCCGATCAGCGGCCAGCCAGTGCGGCGGTGATGCGGCAGCTGCTGCGGCAGGCTGCGGCAGCGTCGGTGATACCATCGTCTGGGTCACCTGAAGTGCCCTATCTTCCTGTGGAGCCAGCAGCAGCAGAGAGCCAGCCGCTTACAGCCGATGCCACTCCGTCAGCGGCTGAGAGTGACCCGACTTTGGCAGGCCCGATAACGCCGCCAGGGGTGGCCAAAGGTACCGCACCCACCGCGCAGGCAGATAGCAGTCCGGCCGCTCCAACTGCGTCAACACCGCCCGCAGCATCAACGCCAGCGAAAGGCCAAACGCAGCGGTCGATGCCACTCGAGTCGCGTCCAGATAGACCAGATGGACAGATGTCTGTTGGATCCTGGCAAGAGCCGCCGGCGGCAAATAGACCGCCGTCAGAGTCTCCGCCCATCCAACCGCAGCAACGCCGATGGTCATTGCTCGCTATTGGGGTGGTTTCGCTGGTGCTCCTGCTGGGGCTGGCGCTCGGGTTAGCGCTCAATCAGCCTGACGAGGCAACTGATGGGTCACTATCGGCGGGGGTGGTCGCAACATCCCAGACGACCGCAAGCTCAACCGTGCCACCGCGCACAGCGACTGAGCCACGCTCCACGCCAGCGGTGGAAACTACCTCAACTGCGGCAGGCGACACCGCGCCTGAATCTGCACCTACGGCTGCTTCAGCTCTTGTCGTGCCCATTCCGGGCAGCAGCGACGTGGTCTATGAAATGGTCGAAGTTCCCGCCGGCCCCTTCCTGATGGGCAGCAGCGATACGGCGCCCTGGGACAATAGCGATGAACAACCGCAACATACGCTGGAGTTACCCGCATACTTTATCGGCAAAACCGAGGTGACCAATGCCCAGTTTCGGGCCTTTGTGGAGGGCGATGGCTATACCAACCGCGATTACTGGACTGAGCATGGCTGGCAGTGGCGTGAGGAGAACGACATCACCATGCCATACTACTGGGATAACGCAGATTGGAATGGCGCTGAGCAGCCAGTGGTGGGCATCAGTTGGTTTGAAGCGGTGGCCTATGCTCGCTGGCTGAGCGCCCAGACCGGCCACGAATACCGGCTGCCGACCGAGGCCGAATGGGAGAAGGCCGCCCGTGGCCCCGATGGGCTGCTCTGGCCCTGGGGCAACCAGTGGCGCGAGGGGTTGGCGAATACAGAGGAAGCTGGCCATGGCGTGACGATTGCGGTGGGTAGCTATCCGGATGGCGCCAGCCCCTACGGTGTGCTGGATATGGCCGGCAATGTGTGGGAGTGGTGTACCAGTCCGGGCGATATCTATCCCTTAACGCTAAAGGATGAGTGGTGGGCAGAGTATCTCGAGTGGTGGCGCGAAGATGGTTTGCTTATAACACGAGGATGTTCTTATTCATGTCCAGAGGAAGGCGTCCGCACGACATATCGTAACATTCATGATGTGGGTGACCGCAACAACAACGACCTGGGTATGCGTCTTGCCAGTGATGCCCCGGTGACTGAAAGCAGCAGCCAACCGCCAGGTGCTGTTCCAACGGCTGCTATGACGATGACTGCGCCTGCTGTTACACCTGCTGCTCCAGTTCCTGCAATGCCAGAGACCAGTGCCGTGGTCTATGAAATGGTCGAAGTTCCCGCCGGCCCCTTCCTGATGGGCAGCAGCGATGCTGATCCCTGGGCCGAAATTGATGAACAACCGCAACATACGCTGGAGTTACCCACGTACTTTATCGGCAAAACGGAGGTGACCAATGCGCAGTTTCGGCCCTTTGTGGATGTCGATGGCTATACCAACCCTGCCTATTGGACCGATCATGGCTGGGAGTGGCGTGAGGAGTATCATCTCACTGCACCGGGGTTCTGGGATGATCCAGCGTGGAATGGCGCTGAGCAGCCAGTCATCGGCGTCAGTTGGTATGAAGCGGTGGCCTATGCTCGCTGGCTGAGCACCCAAGACCGGCCACGAATATCGGTGCCGACCGAGGCCGAATGGGAGAAGGCCGCCCGTGGCCCCGATGGGCTGCTCTGGCCCTGGGGCAACGAGTGGCGCGAGGGGTTGGCGAATAGCGAGGAAGCTGGCCATGGTGTGACTCTGCCGGTGGGCAGCTATCCGGATGGCGCCAGCCCCTACGGTGCGCTGGATATGGCCGGCAATGCTTGGGAGTGGTGTAGTACTGCATCGCCCAAAGCATACCCCTATGAGCGCGAGGACGAGTGGGATGAGGTGTATCTGGAACGCCGAGGTAATTGGGTTATTGACCTCGAAGGCGAGGGGAACGAGACGGATTTGGAACGCCGAAGTGCGAACAATACGACCATGATGCGTGGTGGTTCCTGGTTTAATCCACAAGAACAGAACCGTGGGGCAAATCGCGGTACCAGTGAAGCACACGGCAATGTCAACATCATTGGTTTTCGTCTCGTCAGTGATTCGCCGTTGTGATGCGGTATTCCGCTCTACACTTTGCGCTCCCATCGCTTGCCATGTATGGTACAATAGTTCCAAACAATCGCTCTCACTCGAGAGAAAACAGAAGGGACACCACACAATGGCCCATGAAGCCGACATTGGCAGTAAACGCCTCTTTGGCCAAAACCCGTTCGCCTGGGTCTCTTGGCTCATTGGCATCCAGCACCTCGTTGTGGATGAGGTCCTCGGCGCCGCTGATTTTCAATGGGTCGCACGCGCGACCGATATCGTCATCAAAGTCAAGAGTAGCCTCCATGGCGCCTTTATCGTTATCATTGATATCCAATTCCGCTTCGAGGCGGATATGGGACGGCGGGTGCAGGCATACGCCGCACTGGCCGAAGAGAAGTTTCACCTGCCAGTCTACCCGGTGGTCATCTACTTGTTTCCGCCCGGTCCGCAGACGGTCATCCCAAATCGCTATGAACAGGCGTTTCTGGGGTTCTCGAGCCACCGCTCCTATCGCGTGATCAAACTCTGGGAAGAAGACGCGCGCGCCGTCCTGCAACAAAAGCGGCATTTCTTGCTGGCCTATGTGCCGCTGATGCGCGGCGGTGATCAGCCGGAAATCCTGCATCGGGCACTGGAGATCATCCGCGCCGACCCGGCGTTAGCGGATATGGAACCGGTGCTGGCCTTTATGGCGAGATTTGTGTATGACCGTGAGTATATTGAACAGAAGATGGGGTGGGATATGACCGTGATCACGCAATCACCGCTCTACCAGGAGATGAAACAAGCGTTTCTTGCAGAGGGCGAAGAAAAGGGCATTAAAATAGGGGTTGAACAAGGAAAACGCGAGACCCTGCTGCATAGTCTGGAACTACGTTTTGGTTCTGTACCAGCAGATGTGGTACAACGGCTGCAAAATCTCAGCCTGGAGCAATTAGAACGCATGCTTGATGCAATGATCCTGGCTCCAACATTTGAGGCGTTTCTGGCTGAGTTGCCCAACGGCACGAACGGCACGAACGGCGCACCACGATAGCAGGGATAAGCGCCAGGAGCACCCACATCGGGAGCGGTGCCGTATGCCGCTCCCCGATGTGCGCTCAGGCCGCTTTGCGCTTTGCGTTCAGACCGCTTCAACGCGCCAACGCTTCAAGGACCCGTGCTGGCCTTTATGGCGAGATGTGTGTATGACCGTGAGTATATTGAACAGAAGATGGGGTGGGATATGACCGTGATCACGCAATCACCGCTCTACCAGGAGATGAAACAGGCGTTTCTTGCAGAGGGCGAAGAGATAGGGCTGGAAAAGGGCATAAAAATAGGCGAAGAAAAGGGCATTGAAAGAGGAAAACGCGAGACCCTGCTGGATGGTCTGGAACTACGCTTTGGCCCCGTGCCAGCAGATGTGGCACAGCGGCTGCAAAATCTCAGCCTGGAGCAGTTAGAGCACCTGTTCAAGACGATGATTCTGGCGCCAACGCTCGACGCGTTTCTGGCCCAGCTGCCCAACGGCACGAACGGCACGAACGGCGCACCACGATAGCAGGGATAAGCGCCAGCAGCACCCACACCGGGAGCGGCGCCGTGCGCGGCACACACACCGCCCCATGCACAGCGTTTCGCGCTAGCTGCAAGCACAGCCCCCGAAAGGGGGCTACCGCGAATATAGGACACAATCAGTACGGAGACACGGAGATTGGGGCACGGGCCGCCGTTTGCCCCTGGTATGCCCTCAGCGATCAACGCAGAGAGAGCACGTGCGGCTGCAAGCCGCACCTCCAGCTGAACGCATCAGATTAACTCCATGCCTCCGTGTCTCCGTGGTACCACCCGTTGTCCATGTCCATTATTCTGTGCTATCATAGCAGCAGAATACACAAACGCTGAGGACACCAGTATGAGCGATGACATAGAGGCACTGAAACGCAAGATACGCAAATTTGAAGGGCTGTTAGAAGACGAAGACGATCCTGAGGTCTGCAAAGTATATGCGAACAAAATAGCCAGTTTCAGTCAGCAACTGGCGCAGCTAACAGGTAGCACCACCGCCGCTCACACTGGCAAAGACCACAGCCCTGCAGCGTTGCTGGCGGGCGTAACGACGCTACTGGAGCGTCTGGGGCGTGAGCATGTCCAGTACCCCGATGCGTTGCTGCTGGAGTATCGCCTGGGTGAACATTTCCAGACGGTGCAGCGTTATGGCGATACTGCCCAACGGCGAGCCGAACGCAACGAGATCATCGATCAGCTGAATCGCCTGACCCTGGAGACGCAGCACTGCGCCTTTGCAGCACTCTGCCCAGACCTGCCGCCGGAGAGCATGCCGGCGCCGGCGGTGTTTGACGCGATAACACACCGTTACCAGCAGCTTTTTGCCACACGCGATATCAACCAGGCTGGCGGCGACCTTATTCAGCCCAAACGCGATTATATTGCCGGCCATCGCATCGACCAGCTGATTATCCAGCTCTTTGGCGACTCAAAACCGCCGGCCGATGCCAGTACCCTGCTCACCGCCTATCTCAACACCCTGTGTGCAGCGTGCAACATCTTGCCGCTCGCGACCAGCGAAGAGAGCCGCTCCTCTGAGTTGGTGTTGGCGGATGTCTATATTGCCCTGGATGCCAGCGATGCGCTGCCACGTGACTGGACGCCTGATCAGGAACAGGAGATCAAACGCCGCACGGTGCTGGCGGTCTTCTGCCGTGATGCACAAGAACGGGCTGCACGACTGCTCTTGCTTGGCGATCCTGGCAGCGGCAAGAGCACCGTGGTCAACTTTCTCACCCTCTGTCTGGCCGAAGCCGCGCTTGACCACGCTCAGGCCGAACAATGGCTGGCACGTCTGCCTGGCTGGAGCTATGGCTCGCTCTGGCCGGTGCGCATAACGCTACGGGAATTTGCGGCCTATGAGCCGCTGGCTACTGCCACAAAAGGCAGTATCGAACTACTCAAAGCATTTCTCAGCGACTCAAAGGCAAGCAGCCAGCCGCTGAACGCCACCACGGTGCAGGTGCTAGAACAGGCCCTGCTGGCTAACCCACCCCGTGCCGTGCTGCTCTTTGATGGTCTGGATGAAGTGGTCGGAGAGACCGTGCTGGAGCGCACCATCGAAACCATCGCAGCGGCGGCCGACACCTATCGCCATGCACCAATCCTGGTCACCTGCCGCGTGCTCGATTATGATGACAGCCCGCTGCGCCAGCGGTTGGTGCAAAAGCATAACCTGCGGCTCAGCGAGCTGCAACCGCTCGATGAAGCGCAGCAGAAGCAGTTTGTCGAAGCGTGGTACCACGCCTATCAGCAGCGTGGACGGCGGATCAAAGGCGATGGCCCAGGGCTGCTAGAAGCATTCGCGCTGCGGCCAGAATTGCGGAAGATGGCGGACTCGCCGCTCCTGCTGACCATGATGGCGATCGTGCATGCGAGCGACCGCCTGCCAGAAACACGGGCAGCGCTCTACCATCGCTGTATTGAACAGCTGTTGATAGAATGGCGCTGGCAGCCGGGCCAGCCCGATGTGTTGGAGCAGTTGAACCTGCGTGACTTTCGTAAACCACATCTGCTGCAGCTGATGGCTGAACTGGGGTATCGCACGCATCAGGATGCCGACCGCGATGAGGCAACCGCCAACCGCCCGGCCGACCTGGGGCTGGAGCGAGCCTGTGAACTTATCAGCGAACGCCTCAAACCACATATTGACGGCGAACATGCGGCAAAGCGCCAGCGCGATACGGCGATCCAACTGCTGGAAGAGATTGGCATGCGCAATGGCTTGCTGCTGAAACATGGTATGACGACCTACCGCTTTGCCCATCGGTCGTTTCAAGAGTTTCTGGCGGGCTATGCGTTAATCCACCGCGCCAATGCGGTGCAGCAGTGGTTGCAGCATACGGGCGATATCCACTGGCACGAGGCGATACGGCTGATGATCGGGTTTCTGGCGAGTAGCGGCGGCGAGATGGAAAAGCCGTTGCAACTGATCGATGTGTTACGCCAGCGCAGTGCCAGCGAGCAGGCGCTGGCGGGCGAATTGCTGCACCTGCTGGGCAAGGGCAGCGTGGATGGGTACACGCGGCAGGATGGCGTGAGTGAATCGCTCCAGCGGGTCTGGCCGGCAACAATCAGCAGCCTGATAACGCTGATCGAAACGGGCCAGGCACCCGCAGCACCGCGCGAGGTGCGCATCCGCGCAGCCGAAGCGCTGGCTCATCTAGGCGACCCACGCTACCCCATCACCCTGGAGCAATGGCAGCAACACCTGCACCAGCGCAACAAGCACTTCGGCCAACCCAACGGCTACTGGTGCTACATCCCCGCCGGCGCTATCTCGTCGGTGGCTGGGGTTGGGAGAATGATACAAAACCTGCGGTTGCGTTCGACCTGCCCGAATTTTGGATTGCCCGCTACCCCATCACCGTGGCCCAGTATGCCGCATTTATCGACGCTGGTGGCTATGAAGCCCACGCCGAACGCTGGTGGCCGCCCCAGGGCTGGGAGTGGAAGCAACAGGAACAGCGGACTGAACCGTGGGGATGGAATGATACCCGGTATAACCAACCCAACCAGCCGGTCATTGGAATCAACTGGTATGAAGCGATGGCCTATGCCAACTGGCTCGCAGCCAAGCTGGGCGCGGCAATCCGTCTGCCCACCGAAGCCGAATGGGAAGCCGCCGCCGCCTATCCGCTGGACAGCGATGACGAGCGGCGTACCTACCCCTGGGGCCATGCAGACCCCACCCCCGAACATGCCATCTATAAGGATAAGCAGGGCGCAACCTGGGCCACGCGGCGCCGGTCGGCGTGTGTAGGCCTGGCATGGCCGCCTGTGGTGCGCTGGATATGGCCGGCAATGTGTGGGAATGGTGCTGTAGTTCATATGACGGTTATCCAAAAGAAAGTGGACAGATACTGCGAGACAGAAAAAGCAACAAAAAGAGGGCACTAAAAGGTGGTTCATGGTATTATGATACCACATATATACCCTGCGGGGCGCGTGACTGGATCCACCCTGACTTCGACGACCACGACTTCGGTTTCCGTCTGGTGCTCGCCCCTCGTCCTTAATTCTTGCTTCTGTATCCTTATTTCTGCATTACTAAGCTCATAAAGACACATTGTCGCAGCGAGGTGCTCTGTTCTGGGGGGTCTGGGGGGCATTGCCCCAGCGCCGGCCGGCGACTTCGCATTTTAGAATCAAGTGTTTCATTTTGTGA
>JAAURD010000010.1 GCA_012034075.1 Chloroflexaceae bacterium
TAAACATTGCCTCGATGGCAGCCAGTGCAGCTCTGCCTGGGCTATCGGGCGGCAACCAGCGACGGAGCAGCGGTGCTGCCTGTTCTTCAAATGCGTGGAAGGCATCACGGTAGGCTAGTTCGCCAGCGGGGTGCTGACCAAAGCGGCTGAAACGCGTTTGCCAGCACTGGGTGAACGTGTCGAGCGCTTGCCCAAGAGCGGCATGATCAGCTGCGGGGATGGCCTGTTGCTCGATTGCGGCGCGAATTTGCATCGCAAGCTGGTTGATATGTGCGGGTGTCTGGTAGCGGGTCATATCCATACACAGTTGTTGCTACTCGCATCTTCGGGAGCTTTAGCAGGTAACTCCAGCGGCAATGCCATCGAAGGTGTAGCCAAAGAGTTCGATATCGGGCTGAAAATGGTCGCGACCAGGTTGCGGGTATGATCATTGTAGTAGGTACGATAGTCACGATGACGGCTCTGGTTGAGATGCGGCAGGGATGCATCGATCTGTACGTGCTGACACACATGGCCAAAGTCAGTAGTGAGTTGTTCGTAGCGACCGACAAAATCGACGATGAGCTGCCCAGTTTCATCGGTGAGCATAGCGCTCTGCAACTTGGTGGCGCCCTTGGGATAGGGTTTTTTGGTGGCAATCACCCATTCAAGGTATTCTTCAAAACCGGACATGGCGCTTATCTCTTGATAGCGGGGATTGTCGGTTTCTTTGAGCAGAAAATGATACATGGAGACGTGCCAATCCCAGGGATTGCGCACAAAGGCAAATTTGTAGAAGGTTGCGAATGGTTCAGGTAGTACATTGCGGGTTTCATGGGCAGTAGCGTGGGTCAGTGCAGAATCCCAGACGGTGTACATGGGGTTGGGCCGTCCATTAACCTGCTGAGGTGGACGTCTGATCTTGAATATTTCGGGTTCCTGGGTATATGGTTTCAGCGCTTTGCGCATACTAATGCCGGCGACTTTGGCGACATGGAAGAAGATAAATCGATGGGTATAGGAGATTAACATGGGTATTTCCAGGTTGCTCCAATCTCTTCAGCATGAAGAACTGCCAACATGTTGAATACATGTATCCACGCTATGCTCATGTGTTTGAAAAGCAAGACAACCTTACTTGACAATCAGCTCCATATGCTTCAAATGGTGTTCCAGATAGTCCGCAATACGCTGGACTTGCGGGTGTTGATTCATCGTAAAGTGATCACCAGGAATAGGATTGACTTCCATCCCACCAGTAGCGATATCGAGCCAGAAGTGTTCTGGACGAGTCTGTACTTCCTCGTTGCGCGTCTCCTGGGCACGGAAGAAGATGATGCGCCCTGCATAGGGTTGTGGTTGGTAATTGAGCATTGCTGTCTGATGGGACTGGATCACACGCATGAGTTGTTGCAATTGGGTTCTGGTACGTGTTTGATCAGAACCGTTTTGCATGTGTTGCAAGAGATAGGTGATCTGTTCGTCGGTCGGCAGAGGGCGTAGTTCGTGAGCAGAAACGGCATTGCCATTGAGTGACAACAGATGGTTGCCAATAAAGGCAAGAATGTCGGCATCATCTTGCAGCGGCACGATGGGTTGGTTTGTGGCTGGTGTGTCAATCAAGAAGAGCAGGTCTACGGCTTGCTGGGCAGTGCGCAATTGTCGCGCCATCTCAAAGGCAACCAGACCACCAAATGATGTTCCGCCAATGCGATAGGGACCTTCGGACTGGATGCTTTGCAACGCGACCAGATACTGCTGGGCTATTGCTTCGATCTGCTCCAGGGGCTCGTGCTCTTCGGCCAACGCTGGCGATTGGAACGCATAGATAGGATGATTGGTGTTGAGCGAGTCGGCCAGGTCTTGATAAAAGAAGACATGACCATCAATCGGGTGAACCAGAAAGATTGGTGCGAGCGTGTCATCGCCTGGTTTGATTTTGATCAGGGCATGGACAGATGGACCTGTTTGTGCTGATGCTGTGACGGTATCAGCTGGTTCCGTTACGTCAATGCGCTCAGCGAGTTCGGCGATAGTTGGCCCTTTGAGAAATGCTTGGAGTGCGATATTAGTTTGCAAGACCTGACTGAGTTCAACCACCAGCTGACCAGCGGTGAAGGAACTACCGCCCAGATCGAAAAAGTTCTGATCAATCCCGATGTGTGACAGCCCCAGGAATTTCTGCCAGACGGCGGCAATCTGTTCTTCCTTCCAATTTCGCGGCGACATGATGGCTGTGCCATTGGTGGTGCTGGCTAATTGCGGTTCATCCTCTTGATCAAGTTCGTTAATAATAGAGAGTGATCGCCGTGCAGTCGTGCTTGATGTTGTGCCGTGTCGGGGCGTACCAATCCAGTAACGGCGGCGTTCAAAGGGGTATGTCGGTAAGGGAACACGGTAACGTCGTTCATGAGCAGAAAAAGCGGTCCAATCAATGGTGGCGCCGGCAAGCCAGAGCCTCCCTAACGTGCTGAGCAGAAACGCAAGATCGGGTTGCTCTTCCTGCGGATGGCGCACTGATGTTAACACAACCTGGTCACGGTTGCGCTGTGGATGGAGATTGACCAATGTGCTCAACGTGCGGCCTGGGCCAACTTCGAGCAATATCTGGGCCGGATCCTGAAGCAGTTGGGCAATGTTATCGGCAAAACGCACGGTCTGACGCATATGGCGAGCCCAGTAGCCCGGGTCAGTCGCCTCTTCGGGAGTAATCCAGGTGCCGCTGACATTCGAGAGATAGGGAATCTGTGGTGCATTGAGCGGTATCTGCTGTACCCGGTCGGTAAAGGGTTCGACCAGCGGTTGCATCATCGGTGAATGGAAGGCGTGGGATGTATGGAGCTGTTGATAGTTGATCTCTTTCCGCGTTAACTCCTGACGGAATGCCTCCATAGCGGTTGCCTCGCCTGCAACAACACAGGTGGTTGGCCCATTGATAACAGCTATCGACAGTTCGGGTGGTACCAAGGGTTGCAATGCTTCGGCTGAGAACGAGACGGCAACCATATCGCCCGTAGGCATCGATTGCATCATCCGACCACGCAGCGCCACCAGGGCAAGCGCATCCTCAAGCGAGAAGACACCGGCGAGGCAGGCAGCAACATATTCACCAATGCTATGCCCAACCATTGCCTGTGGAGAAATACCCCAGGACATCCACAGTCGGGCAAGGGCATACTCAATGACAAAGAGAGCTGGCTGGGTCATAGCAGTCTGTTGGAGTTGCTCGGTGGCTGCTTCGGCGGCATGCGCATCCGGATAGAGAAGATCACGCAAATCTCGCTGCAGGTGAGGTTGCAAGAGCGTACAACAATGGTCTATCTGTTCTCGAAAGACCGGTTCAGTCAGGTAGAGGTCGCGCCCCATATTGACATACTGAGCGCCCTGACCAGAGAAGAGAAAGACAACGGGACGGTCATCTCCTTCGTGTACCCCGGAAAAACCCGTTTGGGGTCGAGACTAGTCAGGGATGTGATGGCGCTGGCGGTATCCTCACAGATGACGATGCGTCGGTGTGGCATGGGCTGGCGACCGGTTTGCAGGGTATAAGCAACATCGGCCAGATGCAAATCAGCATACTGCTCGAGATGATGTGCCAGATTGGTGCTAGCGGTCTCCAGAGCGGTGGGGGTTTTGGTGGAGAGCGTGAGTATCTGCCATGGTCGTGATGGCCCGGAGGGTTGCGGTTCAGGTGCTTCTTCTAACACCACATGCGCATTGGTGCCGCCAACCCCAAAGCTGTTCACGCCAGCTCGGCGCGGAATACCGTTGGTCTTCCATTCGCGCAGGGTGGTATTGACATAAAAGGGGCTATTGGCAAAATCGATACGGGGGTTGGGTGTTTCAAAGTTGAGACTAGGTGGAATGGCTTTGTGCTTGAGCGCCAGAACGGTCTTGATCAAACCGGCTATGCCTGCTGCGTGGTTCAGATGACCGATGTTGGTTTTCACCGAACCGATGCCACAATACTGCTTTGGCTGATTCTCCGGGTCGGCGCTGGTGAGCCGAAAGGCCTTGCTCACCGAACCAAATTCAACCGGGTCGCCCAATTCGGTGCCGGTGCCATGGACCTCAACATAGGTGATGGTCTCTGAGTCGATGCCAGCCATCGAGATTGCTTCAGCCGTCGCTTCGGCCTGTCCATCGATACTGGGTGCAGTATAGCCTATCTTGGTTGAGCCATCATTGTTGCTGGCAGTGCCGCGGATGATGGCATGAATGGTATCACCATCGGCCAAAGCATCTTCGAGACGTTTTAAGACGACCACACCAGCGCCATTACCGGTCACGATCCCACGCGATTTGGCATCGAAGGTTCGGATATGACCATCAGGCGACCAGATCATGCCTTCCTGGAAGAGGTAGCCCTCTTTTTGGGGCACACGCACGTGCGAACCACCAGCAAGCACCATATCACACTGATAGGTCAGCAAATTTTGACAGGCGATATGAATAGCAACCAGGGATGTCGAACAGGTAGTACTTACATTGACGCTGGCGCCTTTCAGGTTCATCTGGTAGGAAACTCGCATGGGCATGACATCTTTATTGTTGGTCAGAGCCATTTCAAAGCGGTCGGCAGTGACAAACACAAAACATCATGCGGTATCAAGTTGCGGAAGAGATAGGTGCTGGTGTTGGTACCAGCAAAAACGCTGATACGACCAGGGTAGCGCTCCGAGTCATAGCCAGCGTGTTCCAGTGCTTCCCAGGCGCATTCGAGAAACAAGCGATGTTGCGGATCGAGCAGTTTCGCTTCTCGGGGGCTGATACCAAAAAATTGGGCGTCGAACAACTCGATGTCATCGAGTACACCAAAGGCTTTGACAAATTGCGGGTTCTGTAAAAAGGCCGGGTCGGTGCCTGATGCGATCACATCTTCATCGCTAAAGAAGGAGATACACTCACGTCCTGCTTGAAGATTTTGCCAAAACGCATCAATGTTGTTTGCTTTGGGAAAACGCCCGGCGATACCAATAATCGCGATAGCGTTTTGCATAGCTGATTCGTCCATCTGATTTTTCTCCGTTATTGTCATCTTAGTGGTGTATTGGAACCCCAGGTGTAAGGGCATTTCCTTCAAACATCAAGCTGCACGATACGGTCTGTCAATGACCTTGCACGTTTATCAGACACCTCGTTCAAACGCATGTGTATAGTAGCTAGCTGGAAACTTCTCGGTAATCAACATGACCGGTTGACGATTGGACAAGACGCGATAGGTACGGCAGAGCAACAGCGCATGCGGATGAATCGCAAAGGCATCGGATAAGTGACCGGCCGGTTCTTGATAGGTCGTAATAATCTCTTTGAACGTCTCAACTTTATGCTCAGTCCACAGCTTGCCAATCGGTTGCCGTGAGTTGGTCAGTTGTTCCTGAAAGATGGGATCCAATCTTTCAGGAACGATGAAGGACTCGGCGTACAACCAGTTTCGGTGACTGACGCTGCCTTGCAACAGGATCTTGCGCTCAATGACGTCACTGCCGGGTCTCAGATCAAGGTCGGCAATCTCAGACCAGACGGGCCGAGTCGTTTCAGACAGCTTCAGCACGCGAATTTTTTCGCCCACATACGCTTCCAAGATATGCGTTAAGGTACCATCCGTAATGAGCAGAACCCGTTGAAACACACTCAGTTCGGCAAATTGCAATGCAGGTTTTGGGAGCGCTTCAGTGATAACGGCATGCATGAGACTTACTCCATATCCATCAGGACTTTTGCTACGCTCTTACCGGTGTAATCGCCGTACAAGATGCCTTTATTCGTCAATTGAATTTCATCATCGGACATGGTGATAAACCCATGCTCAACCAGATCGGCCAGGGTATCGGCACAGAGCTTTTCGAGCCTGAACCCATACCGGCTCTGGAAGCGCCGCAAGTCAAAGCGTACCAGTTTCATGCCCAACACGATCTCACGGATCATGGCATCGATGCAGGTCAGACGGTGACCACGGGTGACCGGAAGCTCACCTTCGGCCAACAGGGCCATATACTTTTGCTCATCATTGGTGTTCTGGAAGAGGTAATCGCCCAGCTTGCCAAACGCAGATGTGCCAAAAGAATACACATCTTCACCCAGAAACGTGCCAGTGGCATACTGATGCTGATGTTGACCACACTGAGTAAAGGTAAAGAAGCTCCAGGGTTTATAGCCAGCCTCCGTCAGTTCGGTCATGGCATGGTTCATAAAGATGAGCTCTTGGTCGTCATCGGGTAAATCGATGGTTTTGTTGCGTACCTCTTTGTAGTACGGGGTATTGGTATACAATTCGGTTTTATAGACAGTGATACTCTCAACACCGCTCTCAATTGCACGCCGAACACTGTATTCCCAGGTTGCCTGGGTTTCCTCAGCCAGACCGCTCATCAGGTCAATATTGATCACGACACCCATCGTCTTGACGATTTCAATCGCCTTCATGACTTTTTTCTCATCATCGAGGCGGTTCGAGCGCTTGATGATACCATCATCAAAGGATTGCACGCCCATGCTCACGCGGTTAACGCCCAGTCCCTGTAAGAGATCGGCCTTCGATTGGGTGATGGTAACTGGTTCAGCCTCAACGGTCAGTTCGGTTTGATCGCTGAGGTTCAAGTATCGGTGGACGGTTTCAAGAACGCGTTGTAGCTGTGCCTCGTTCAGCAAACTCGGGGTGCCACCACCAAAGTAGACCGAAACCACTGGACGGTTGCGCAACTGATAATATTCACTAGCCAGTTCAATCTCACGGCAGAGTGCATCAACATATTGATCGATACGTTGGGCCTTATTGGTACCACGCAGGTTAATGGTTTTGTAGTAACAATAGGCGCAGTGTTGAATGCAATAGGGTGTATGAAGATAGACATTCAGTGGACGGTTATCCGCCATGTCGGTAGCAGATAACGTCTTCCAATGTAAAAAGTTCGGATAGTTGGTGACAAAACCCTTGCGCGAAGGATCCCAATAGGCATTATCTTTGCGTGTATTAATCATGCTCGCCCCTTTCTGAGAATAGCAACGTGTTGTACAACGACTTCTTCCTCTGGCCTATGCTGAAATGTATCAGTTCTGTGGTACTTCCATTTTGGTTGAGACAAAGTGCGCCAGAGTACGAAGATTCTGGAATGGTTCCATGGTTAACTCGTCTTCGGCAAATTGAAAATGAAAGTTCTCCTCGATAAGGGTAATGAACGCCATGATAGCAATGGAGTCAAGCCCCAAACCACCTTCAAAGAGAGGTGTATCTGCCTCAATGTCTTCGAGACGAATATTCACATCGAGTTGTTCTGCAATAATGTGTCGTAACTGATCAATAATTGTTTCAATCATCGTTTATCTTCCTTATCCAAAACATCATTCCTGAGCAGTTTTTTGTAGTATAGCATAACAAAAAAAATGAGAAAGACACTATCAGGTTTTCCTCATCGTCATTGACAGGGTACTATCGGGTTGTTCGGTTCAGATGAGCAATGGGACGATCCACCCGGATGCCTCCAGCCGTCATCGCCTGCTTTAGGGCGGGCTGACGCCAGTAAGTGTTGCCTGCGCAACAAGTGCCTGTCGATCAACCTTCCCACTGGGGAGGGTTGGCAATGCGTCCATGACGAGTACTTCGTCGGGGATGGCATATCGGGGCAACCGGTCGAAGCAGGCGGTACGAATTGCAGCACCGTCAAGATGCATCTCTGGTTTGAGGACACAACATGCGATCAGATACTGACCACGCTGGTTTTCTGTCCTGGTGGCAAGTGCAACGACCTGGGCAACTGCTTCGATGTTCTCGATGACTCGCTCAATATCGCTCAGTAACACCAGATACCCGTCACGGTTGACGCTATTGTCGGCCCGTCCCAGAATGCGGAGCGAGCCATCTGGATTGAAGGTAGCCAGATCACCCGTCTTAAACCATGTTTCTGCCTGGCTGATAGTTGCACCATGGTCATCAATATAGGCTTCAAAACCCCATGGATGATGACAGTAGAGTTCATCCATCACCGGTTCGGGTGTTTGAAATACCGATTCAGGTGGTTCACTCGCGTTTGTTGTTGAAGGCAACTGTGCCGCAGGGAGCATAGTAACACCTGTCATTGGACGGCCAATGGTGGTGGCACGGGTCACCACGGTATCATCCGGAGATGCCGCCGAGATAGCACCAAGTTCGGTGCTGCCATACAGATTGACCAGTGATCCAAAACGCTCATCGAAGGCATACACCAGCTCTGCTTTGAGCCTTGCACCGGCCGATACAGCCACCTGGTATCGCCGCTCACCGCCACGCCGCTGCAAGAGCATATCGCAGAGGGCTGGGGTGAGAAAAGCCGCATTCGGATCAAAACGTCGTTCGTGTTCGAGGTATTTGAGCAGATTGGTGTTCTCCTGAAGATCGATTGAGGCGCCAGCGATGATGGATGGCAAAAACCCTGCTCCAAGGCCATACATATGAAAGATAGGCACAGCAATGGTAACCCGATCAGTATGTTTCAGCTGAAACCGTTCCACACAATTGTGTGTATTCTGAAACAGCCTGGTATGAGAATGCACGACGATTTTGGAAGCACCCATACTCCCAGAAGTCCTGAGATAGAGCTTTGCGCCAAGGTCATGGCCCTGTGGTGATTCGGATTGATAGTTCGGGTTGACGGTGATGTTGAGGAAATGCGCAGGGTTCCAGGCATCTTCCGGAACGATTTTCTGTTCAGGATAATGTACCGTTAGGCGATACTGGCAAAAAGTAGGCAGTGGTTTCAGTTCAGATAGCTGCTCTTTGTTACTGAGAGGTGGGAGTAACATAAAACCATACTGCTTTTGCAGGAGGTACAACAGCGTTAATGCACTGGGAAGAGAATTTGTGCATGCGAATGCCAGAGAACTGGCCGGGGTTATGCCTTTTGCGTGTAGATACTGACCAATTGTTTCAAGCAAGGACGGTAGTTGTTGATAGAAACAGGATATTTGGCCATCAGTCAAAACATTCTTTTGTGAATGATTTGCGTTGGCAACTTGATTGATAAACGTTGCAAACATCGTGATCAGTCAACCAAACTACAGATTAGGATAACAACAGTATTATTGGTTTTTATGGAAGCAGAAATAGTATACGGACCGAACGCCTAAAAAACGTCCAGAGAACGCCTAAAAAACGTCCACTCCAACAAGACAAGAACTGGCAGCTCCCTCCGTAAAGACACCATACCATTCATTTTGCGTTGAGCTGAAACCAGCATGAGCCAGACTTGCGTCTTAATAAGGCGATTAGAAGGCGATCATCGATTATCCTACGTCTATATCGATGATCTATTGAAGTTATGTACAAATGACGTCGTTTCATCTATATCATTATAAAGAAAAGGAAATAAGGTGAAATGGTGAACCACCAACATGTGCAGGTACTTGTTATTGGTGGAGGTCCGGCAGGAAGCACAGCCGCCACGTTACTGGCACGAGAAGGCATTGATGTCATGCTCGTTGAGCGTGATATGTTTCCCCGTTATCACATTGGTGAATCGCTTTTGCCATCAGTGCTTGAAATTCTGGAGTTGACAGGTGCGCTCGAAAAGGTAGAAGCCTTCGGGTTTCAGCATAAGCCAGGTGGTCATATCGAGTGGGGTAGCCAGCAGTGGGATCTGTTATTTCAAGATTTGCCCAGACAATATGGCTACAGTTTTCAGGTGATCCGCTCGGAATTTGATAAAATCTTGTTGGACCATGCAGCCAGCCAGGGTGTCAAGGTGCTGCAAGGGGTTGCCGTACAGCAGATTTTGTTTGACCCGGATCAGACCGAACGTCCCACTGGTGTGACCTTGAGCGAAGCTGCCAACAGCCAGCAGTCATGGGATATCACGTTTGATATGCTCATCGACGCATCTGGTCGTGCCGGGTTGATGGCAAATCGCTACTTGCGTAATCGACACTATCACGAAGCCTTCAAAAATGTGGCGCTATGGGGCTATTGGATGGACACGGCCCGATTGCCCGGGGACAAAGCAGGAGCGATTGCCACCATTTCGATCCCTGAAGGGTGGGTCTGGGCTATTCCCCTGCACGATGCCACGATGAGCGTGGGCGTCGTGATGCACAAAGAGACGTTCAAAGCGAAACGAGCCAACCAAAGCTTGGAGACCATCTATCGCACCGGTTTGGAACAGTCGCCAACCATTTGCACGCTGCTGGCAACGGGCGAACTGGTTTCGGATGAGATTCGCGTTGAGACCGACTATTCCTATGCCGCGACCCAGTTTGCCGGACCTGGCTATTTCATCATTGGCGATGCGGCCTGTTTTATCGATCCGCTCCTCTCTAGTGGGGTGCATCTGGCCATGTTTAGTGGTCTTTTAGCGGCTGCCAGCATTGCCAGTGCTGTACGCAACGAGGTCAGCATGGCGGAGGCAACATCGTTCTTCGAGGAGAGCTATCGTAGCGCTTATCTGCGTGTACTGGTCTTCCTCACCGCTTTCTATAACCTGTACGATGGGCGTGATTCGATTTTCTGGACGGCTCGACAGCTCTCATATCACAATGAAACGTCCGACACAACCCTGAAGAGCGCCTTCACCCGGCTGATGTCTGGTGTTGAAGATTTGCACGATGTGCAGTACGCCAGTCAAACTGGGCGACATCTGATCCTGGAGGGCATGTCCAAACAAGTTGAAGATTTCCTGGCCGAGCGTCCAACCAACAACACCGGCGGTCAAACAATGGGGAAATTCGGCGGAGTGAGAACGATGGCTCAGTCGCCGGAGCATGCAGTTCAAGGTATGTATATTGTAAAAGAACCTCATCTCTGTATTAAGCGTGTGTGAATAACCGTGTGTTATACACCCCTCGCCAGGTTCTGTTGTCATTTGACAACGGTGTTATGATGGGAGTCTATGAGCACCATATCTCATGACCTATGGCAAAAGATACAGGCATTCCTGACACATGGTAAGGATCAGTATCTAGTGGAATGGTTCATCGACAAGATTACCCACTATCGCCGAGTCTGTTCGTACTTCGAGAATCTGAAAAGGTGTTATATGAGCTTTTTTCAGTGTATTGGTGTTCTAAATCTGGTTATGATAAAGATCAAATGTCAACACAACCTGGTTTGGGAGCATTAAGGTATGTCACTCACCGGAACGTTTCGACGTCTGTTACCCAACAGTAGCACTGCTCTGCAACGCCGTCTTCCCAAAACCTCGCTCGTCGAAAAGCTCATTCCCCAGCAGCCACAGACAGATACAGCAAACCCGCTTGCCGAACAAGTTGGTGAGTGGCAAGAAGTTCTGTCTGGTTTTTATCAGGATCAACAAGTTTCTCTGGTCAAAGGGCTGCAAAAGACCTATCAACAGGTGTGCAATCCTCGGACCGAGTTGCGTGCCCGACGCACACGCCAATGGCTCCAGCGTGAGCGAACTAATCAAGCGAAGCGCGGTTCTTTTGGCGTTACCGAGCAAGAGGTGAACCGCAGTTTGCTTGTTGCGATGAGCGTGGTTGCCTTAGACCTCTTCGGTTCACTGGTCTTTCCCCCAGTGCGTGTCCTCACGGTGCCACTTATCCTGGTTGCGACCTACCCTATCTTCAAAGTCACGTGGTTCCATCTTCGCCGTCACCACCGACCCAATGTCGGCTTCGTAGTCTGCTTAACGGTAATAGCCTCTATTGCGACAGGCTATTATACGCTTAGTATTATTAATGGTCTGATTAACCAACTTGCGCTGAAGCTCCAATTTCGTATTCAGGATGACTCGCAGAGTCGTCTGGTTGATGTGTTTAAACAACAATCACACTTTGTCTATACGCTCATCGATGGCGTTGAAATACGCACACCTTTTGCCAATGTCCGTCGTGACGATATCATTGTGGTGCATACTGGTGAAATGGTGCCAGTAGATGGGATGATTGTGCAAGGATCAGCCAGTATCGACCAGCATCTGCTCACGGGTGAATCGCAACCAGCGGAAAAGGGTATCGGTGATGAAGTATTTGCTTCGACCATGGTCTTAACCGGCTGGATTCATATCCGTGCCGAAAAAGCGGGCGAAGAGACCATGGTTGCGCAGATTGGTCAGATCTTGCACAAGACAATCAGCGATAAAACTGATGTCCAGTTGCAGGCCGATAAGATGGCAAACGAAACGGTATTGCCAACACTGGCCCTAGGCCTTATCATCCTGCCGATCCTTGGCCCTATGGCAGCAGTGAGTGTCGTAGTGGCCCACTTTGGGATGCGCATGTCGATTGTTGCACCCATTGTAGTACTGAACTACTTCCGTCTGCTGTCGCAACATCAGATTCTGGTCAAAGATGGGCGGACGCTTGACCTGCTGCGTGATATTGATACGGTCGTCTTTGATAAGACCGGTACGTTGACGATCCATCAACCCCATGTTGGCCGTATATATACCTGGAATGGAGCCACCGAAGACGATGTGCTTGCCTGGGCCGCCGCAGCCGAGCATAAGCAGAGTCATCCAATAGCCCTGGCGATTGTTGAAGCAGCGGAGACTCGTCACCTTGCTATCCCCGAAGTCAGCAAAACTGCTTACGAAGTGGGGTATGGCTTAACCGTAACGGTTGGTCCAAAACAGATCAAGGTTGGCAGTTATCGCTTTATGCAACAGGCGCATATCTCAATAAACCCAGACATTCATGCAGCTGAAGAAGCAGCCCATCAGCAAGGCCATTCGCTGGTGCTGGTTGCCCGTGATAACGAGATTATTGGTGCAATCGAACTCGTGCCAACTATTCGTCCAGAAGCGAACGCCGTCATTGCTGGTTTGCGTCAGCGTGGTATTCAGCATATTACGATTATCTCTGGCGATCGCGAAGCACCAACACGCAAACTGGCCCATGATCTTGGCATGGATGGGTATTTTGCCGAAACGTTGCCGCAAAATAAGGCTGAGATTATCGACCAACTGCAGCAGCAGGGCCGCAGTGTTTGTTTTGTTGGCGATGGCATCAACGATGCCATCGCGCTGAAGAAAGCGCATGTTTCGGTGTCTCTGCGTGGTGCTTCCACCGTGGCCACCGATACAGCGCAAATTGTGTTGCTGGATGAAGGACTGGAGCATCTCTGCCAGCTCTTTGATTTCGCACACGATTTTGATCGAACCATGAAGACCTGCTTTGGTCTGGTTGTAGCCCCCAGTCTTGTTGGTATGGGTGGCGTGTTATTCCTGGGCTATGGATTACCACAGGCCATCTGGTTCAAACAGCTGAGCTTGATTTTAGGTGTATCGGGTTCGATGGGACCACTCGCACGGGCAGTCTTCTGGTCGCCGCAAGCACCACTGCTGGCAACACCAGAGCAACCTGCATTGCCCAATGCTAAAGCGACGGAGCAAACCCTAAACAACTGCCCAAAACAGTGAATCGCGATAGAGAGAACCATACAAAAAATGATGAACCGTGTAAGTATCCATAAACGTGTTTGTTCTGCCATACTCCTGCTCTTGATCTTGCTTTTGGTGGCATGCAACAACCAACCAGCAACCCCAGCCAATGACGCTGCTTCAGGCGCGACCGCACCAGCAGACACTCCTTCGCGTAGCACATTGCGCTTTGGCTTCGGCAATCGCTTCTTGACCTGGGATCCCCACCAGGAGCAACGTCCGGTAACGCTGATGGGATATCAACTGGTGTATGATGCGTTGTTGACGGAGGACAGCACCGGGCAGTTACTCCCTGGTCTCGCAATCGAATGGGCACAACAAATTGATACCGTCGAATTGACGCTCCGTGAAGGGGTGGTGTTTCACGATGGTACACCCTTTGATGCCGAAGTGGCCCGAGCCAATCTGCTCCACGCTCGTAACGAAGGCGCTCCCGCAATTGCCCAACAACTGCTCGCAGTTGACTCCATCGATGTGCTGGACCCATACCGCATTCGTCTCAATCTCGCTGCCCCTGTCCCAGATTTACTCTCGAACCTGGCTCGTTCAGCAGGCATGATGATCAGCCCTGAAGCCTTCGCTACCGCAGCTGAACAACCCGTTGGCACCGGCCCTGGGTTTTTAATGCCAATGAGTCAACACCAGATGTGCAATATGTCTTTGATGCTTTTCCCGATTTCTGGGATCCGCAGCAACAGGGTCTCGAACGTGTTGTGTTACTGGTATTGCCCGATGCTACGGCACGGCTGAATGCCTTACGCAGCGGTGAAGTCGATGCCGCATCCGCTGACTTCATGGATGCAGCGGCACTGCAAAGTGAAGGCTTTACGTTGCTCACAAATGATGCCTTTTATCTTGCCCTGCATATCCTGGACCGCGAGGGCACCATCATTCCGGAATTTGCCGATGAGCGTGTGCGTCTCGCTATCAGTTATGCTATCGACCGTCAAACCTTTGTTGATATCGTGCATGCAGGGTTCGGAGAACCTATGACCCAACGGTTTCTTCCAGGCCAATATGGATACGCGGATGATCTGGTTGACCTGAACTACAACCCCGAACGAGCACGCGAACTGCTGGCTGAGGCCGGGGTCGAAACCCTGGAGTTTACCCTGCCGATGGCTGGAGCTCTGGAATCTGAATTTCAGGCACTGGCTGGGTTTCTGCAAGAGGTCGGCATCACCATGCATATCGAACCCATTGCACCTGGTACATTGATACAAGAGGTAACAGCGGGTCAGTGGGAAGCGGCGCTTTTGCCCTGAATGAGCCACATGTTGCAACATATATTGCCAACCGAGTACAGGTTGATGGTTTTCTGAACCCGTTTCGAGTACGTGCAGCAGACCTTGAAGTGTTGGCAATCCAAGCTCGACAGATCCCTCCGGATAGAGCAGAACCGTTGTGGGCTGAATTGACCCGTAAAACTGCTGAACGTGGTATTATTATCCATATCTGCTCGGTGCCATCGCTTGTCTTCACTACACCTCGTGTTCGCGGTGGCGAAGTCGGTTATCTCCAACCCGACGTGCTGCAGCTTCGCGGCGTGACCATCAGCGAATAAAACATGCAATGGTTTATCCTCTGGCGTCTTATCACGGCGCTACCGTTGTTATTGGTAGTATCAGTGCTCATCTTTTTGTTGTTGCACCTTATCCCTGGTAGTGCTGCCGTGGTCATATTGGGCGAAGCAGCTTCACCCGAACGTATTGCTGCGCTGGAAACTGAATTGGGTTTGAACGACCCGCTCTATATGCAGTATGGTCGTTGGATCAGCCATGCCCTTCAGGGTGATCTCGGTAACTCGATGATCAATGGCCGACCAGTGGTCGATGCGCTGAGCACCCGCTTGCCGGTAACACTCTCGCTGGCAGCTGGTGGCCTGTGTGTGAGCGTGTTCTTCGGTATCACGCTTGGCATACTGGCAGGGGCCCACCCCGGCTCCGTGGTTGATCGCTTCTCCGTGTTTATCGCATCATTAGGATTGGCATTGCCCGCGTTCTGGCTCGCCATCCTGCTCTCAAGTTGGTTCGCCATTGAACTGGGCTGGTTTCCCGCTGTCGGTTATACTCCCTTCCGCGAAAGTCCGATTGGCTGGTTGCACAGCCTGGTCTTACCCTCACTGGCACTGGGTTTACCCAGTAGTGCATTTGTTACCCGTCAGATGCGCAGTTCATTACGTGGTGTCTTACAAACACCCTATATTCGAGCAGCACGGGCCACCGGTGTTGGCGGTTGGTCACTTATATGGAGGCATGCATTACGGAACGCACTCATCCCGGTCATCACGATCATTGGGTTTGAAATGACCAGACTGGTTGGTGGGGCCTTTTTAGTTGAGCAGGTGTTTGCTCTACCGGGTATGGGATCGTTGATGATCAACGCCGTCTTGGAACGAGATATCCCAACTGTACAGGGCATCATTCTGGTTATCGCATGCCTGGTTATAGCAATCAATGTGCTGGTTGATATCAGCTATGGCTGGCTTAATCCACGGGTCCGCCTCGCATGAGGATCGATTCGACCAATGCACCGGGCCTTACTCGCCGTCGCATCCGCGTTGGTTCGACTCGTTTCTGGCGGCGTTTCATGCACCAACGTCTGGCCCTGATAGCAGCCTTGCTGCTTGGTGCATTGGTCCTGATAGCCCTGTTTGCGCCGATCCTCGCACCATACGATCCCGCTACGCAGAACCTACGTGTAACGCTCCAGGGGCCGAGTCCCGCATACTGGCTTGGTACCGATGCCCTCGGTCGTGACACTCTGAGCCGCTTGATCTTTGGTACATGCATCTCCCTGCAGGCCGCGTTGTTCGGTGTTGGTATTGCTGTTATCATCGGCGTACCAATTGGCCTGATTGCTGGTTATTATGGTGGTCTCCTCGATAGCTTTTGTATGTGGATGGTCGATATCTTTTTTGTTCTCCCACCACTGGTCTTTGCGCTTGCGTTGTTAACGCTTCTGGGACAAGGCTTACTCAATGTCGTGCTCTCTATTGGGCTTGTGATGGTGCCGCTGTATGTGCGTCTGACCCGTGGGGTGATGCTGGCAGAACGTGAACAGCTGTATGTCGAAAGCGCTCGGGTTGGAGGCATTTCGACCCCGGCGATTTTGGTCCGTCATCTGCTACCAAATATCGTACCACCACTTATTGTGCAAACCACCCAGCTCTTTGCCGTTGCATTGCTGATCGAAGCGGCGTTGAGTTTCCTCGGTTTTGGCGTAGCGGTGGGTGAACCAGGTTGGGGCCGCATGCTTGCCGAAGCACAGAGAAGTCTGTCGCGCCAACCGTTTTTGGCCGTGCCCCCAGGACTGGCGTTGACGATGACCGTTCTGGCATTCAACGTGTTGGGAGATGGTTTGCGTCATGCATTTGAGCGTGAAAGTAACGCATTCCACCGTGCAGCCACGCAGAAAGAGTCTCGGGTTTCAGCCGAACCGGCTGCCAGGCTTCCATCAGATCAGCACCCCGCGGATACAATACCCACACTCCCACTGCTTGCAGTGCGGCACCTGGCAGTCTGCTTTCCTGATCCATCTGGCGACCATAGAACCATCCTTGAGGATATATCATTTGATCTCGCACCCGGCGAAACGTTGGGGCTGGTTGGCGAGTCCGGGTCGGGCAAAAGCATGACCGCACTGGCTCTGCTTGGGCTGATTCCGCCACCCGGTCGTATCAGTGCTGGCGAAATCTGGCTCAATCGGCGTAACCTGTTAGCAATGCCACCAGCCGAACGACGACGGGTGCGTGGTCGTGAAATGGCAATGGTCTTTCAAGAGCCCATGGCATCACTCAATCCCGTTCTCACGATTGGCCAACATCTGGTTGAACCGCTCCAGTTGCATCACCGCCTGAATCGGAGACAGGCACGCGCACGCGCACTTGAACTGCTGGCAATGGTTCAGGTACCCCACCCGCATCAACGTATTGATGCGTACCCGCATCAGCTTTCTGGTGGTCTGGCGCAACGGGTGATGATCGCACGGGCATTGGCCTGTAACCAGCGCCTATTGATCTGCGATGAGCCAACTACCGCGCTCGACGTCACCGTCCAGGGGCAGATTCTGGATGTCCTGACCAATCTCCAGCATCAGCTTGGCATGGCAATGATCTTCATCAGTCACGATCTGGCCGTGGTTGCTGAAGTTTGTGACCGGGTGCTCGTGTTGTATGCCGGCCAGGTGGTAGAAACCGGTCCAACGGTCACCCTGTTCCAATCACCGTGTCACCCCTATACCGCCGCGTTACTTAAGACCCTCGTGCAACATGATAGCCCCACCGAACGCTTGCCCGTCCTCCCAGGAAATGTGCCCAGTATCGGCAACTGGCCCATAGGCTGTCGCTTTCATCCTCGTTGTACCTTTGCTACCGATAGTTGTCGCAGCGGCATGATCCCCTTGCACACCCTGGAAACTGGTCAGGCAAGCCGTTGTATCCGTCTCGATGAGATTGATCTCACGGTATCATGATGAGCGATCAGTACACACCATTTCTCCAGGTTCGTGATCTTGGCGTAACCTTTCTGCCGCCGCGACGGCTTCCCTGGAAGGCACCGCATCGTGTGCATGCCGTGCGTGAGGTCAGCTTTGCTATTGCGGCCGGTCGCACTTTTGGCCTGGTTGGCGAGTCGGGATCGGGAAAATCGACGGTAGCACGCGCGATCCTGCGCTTGCTTCGTCCAGACCGCGGAAGCATTCGGGTAGCCAATCAGGAGATTACGACATGCAAAGGTCGAGACTTGCTCGCCTATCGCCGTCAAGTGCAGGCAGTGTTTCAAGACCCATATGCATCACTTAATCCTTCCCATGTGATCAGCAGTACTATCGGTGAGCTGTTAACCCGCCACCGGAATGTGCGACCAGGGCGCGAGCGCGATCAAATGGTCGTTGCATTGCTGTCACAGGTCGGGTTATCCCAAGAACATTTGGACCGTTTTCCCTACGAACTATCAGGTGGGCAACGTCAACGTGTGGCTATTGCCCGTGCATTAGCAGTTGCCCCACAGATGCTTATTTGCGATGAGCCAACCAGTGCCCTGGATAGTTCGATCCAGAGTCAGGTCATCAATCTGTTCATCGATATTCGCGAGCAACATGGCGTTACCTACCTTTTTATTGGGCACAACTTGCATGTGGTACGCCACATCAGCGATGTAATCGGCGTCATGTATCATGGGTATCTGGTTGAAACTGGGCCTACCTGGCGCGTCTATCAAGAACCAGCCCATCCTTACACCCAGATGTTGCTGCAAGCCGTCCCCATACCCGACCCAATACAGCAAAAACACCGTGCCGCCCAACGGCGACTGCTTCATCATCCCAGCGTCAACAGCGATCAGGCTGACTTAATTGCTGGTTGCCCATTCCAACACCGCTGCCCAGCTGTAATGGATGTTTGTCGCCAGACGATGCCTGGAGCAACCACAGTCGTCAACGGTGGCGAAGTACGCTGTCATCTTGCATCCCAATAAGGTGCTGATAAGTAAAGCAACCGCTATGGGTGTGCAATCACCAGCAGGGTGCTGGTTTGTTTGAGCGCACAGCTCATCGCCATCTCCATCGTTTCGGCATCAAGCGAACCAAAGCTCTCATCGAGAATCGTGATACTGGCACCCTGCAGCAATGCTCTTGCCATAAACAGACGGCTCCGCTCGCCATGCGAAAGATGCCAGCCCGTTTCACCAACCCGCTCATGCAAGCCATTGGGCATTCTATCGAGCAAATCTCCTAATCCCAGATCACGACATACCGCTTCAGCTGCTGCCAGGTCTGCCGTTGTAGGTGGCCAGACACGGCCCATGAGGAGATTGAATGCCAACGATGCATCGATAATATGGTTTTCATGAAATTGCGGCGCTATCACCGTGGAGCGTCGCCAACATACCTTCCCCAACGCTGGTTGATCCAGGCCATACAACAGCAACAGCCCGGCCTGCGGCACACGCCGACCAGCCAGCAGGGTTGCCAGAGTTGATTTACCGCTACCAGATGGGCCGGTCAAGAGCAGGCGATCACCACGATAGATATGTAGCATGCAGTTGGTCAGTGCCGGCCGTTCCTGATGGGAATGAGTAAAACGGACATCATGGACTTCGAGCAGCGGGTGCTGCGGATCCTGGTTATCAGCAGCGGGCGGTGGACATGGTTTTGTTGCCTCCGCCTGTTCGTGCAGCGTTTGATGCATAGCAGCGTCCTCAATCGGTGTGAGCATCCGGCGTGCGCCAATCGCACGAATAAGATCAAGCACATCGGGCACTGCTGCTTGAAACGTCTGAAATACCCAGAGTGTCCCCAGAAAACTGCCACCGAGTGCTAGCCATGCATCAGGCTCGACGATGAACGAGGGCAGCAAAAGCAACAGGCTTGCAACCAGCCAGCCATAGGGTACCACCACTGCCATAAGCGTGCGGTACCAATCATCCTTTTTGGAAAGCATGTGATAGTGGGCAAGCTCTTGATCTTCTTCTTCGTGCCAGCGAGCCTGATGTTCTTGAACCAGACGGGTTTGATGTCCCTCCATACGTTCAAGCAAGTCACGGGTTATCTGATGATTGTACAGACGTTGGGCTAGATAAGCCCGCAATGAACCACGACCGACAAGAACAACCAGCAACAGAAAACTGGCCAGCAGCAAGACATGCAAGAGGCCACCAGCACCCAGGGAGAGCAACACAGAACTGACCAGGAGCGTGAGCGCTGCATTCAGGAAGCAACGGGACCCGCTCGAGCAATTTCTTCCAGTCGTTCCGACTCCATCACCCAACCCAGAAATTGGCCCGTACCATGGTGTTGCACGGTATCAGGCTGTACATGCACAATCCCAAAAAAGAGCCGCCGCTTAAGAACATCGCGCAGTCCGACCCCCATAAACCGTTCTCCCCACCATCGCGCCATCTCTGCTGGCAGACGCAGCAGCAGCAGGAGCAGCACTGCAACCAGCCATACTGGCTCGATATAACCCCGAACGGTAGCAAAAGCGGAGATCGCAAACACCGCAATGTACAAGACACTGAGTGCAAATTCACCAGTCAGCGCAATCGCAAGATAACGCCACAGTCCCGCATCACGCATCTGTTGAAACAGCGACATACCGGGTGATGGGTGTAACAACCAGGCATGGGTTACGGGAGCATCCGGGAGTTGGGCCTGAAAGAGCAGACGTTGGGCCTGTGAACGCTGAGTTGCCGATAGGTTCAGATGATCCAGCACGCCAGCTCCTTCTGCCTGTAAGGGGGCTTCAACCGACTGTGCCAACGCATCATGGATCACTCCAGGGCGCAGCCGTCGGGTACGTCCATCCGGGCCAATGATACTGGTCCACCAGCGGGTACCACCTCGTATCAACAACAACCGGTCATCGGCAAGTTGGATAAGCGCAGGGCCACCATCTTGCAATACCGCCATGATCTGCTGATAGGTGACATCCAATGGTTGGGCCTCAAGGCCCAGTTCCCCAGCAGTTGACATAATCTGCTGCGCCAGCGATACTGGTCTGGTGGTATCTTCGCCGGGTGGGGGCGACGATGATTTCTGAATCAAACCGCTGGCGGTGGCAAGCACACGCACGGCCTCACTGGCATCGGCAGCGGGCCAGGCAAGTTGGTCAAGGTCATTGCGCGTATCTGGTATCGATGGCGCAACAGCCGAAGACACAGGAGCTGGATGGGTTCTATTCGGGTTGGCAAGGCTGATCGATCGTTGATGATCAGCCAACCTTGACGTTCGTTCATGCAATTGTCCATTTTCCATCCACAATTCACGCCATGCAATAGCGTTACCAAACCAGAGTCGTTGGTGTACACGCTGCTCTGCATCGAAGAACGTCTTGTACCGTGATTTGGGTTGTGCGAGCAAATCAGCTGGCGCTCCATCTTCCACAATGCGACCATGCTCAACCACCAACACCCGATCAAACGAGGTGGTATGTGCAATATCATGGGTAACACACAAAAACGTTGCCCCTGACCAGAATGAGCGTGCCTGTGCCAGCAGGGCTGCTCGCTGCTCGCGTTCTAACCCACGGAAAGGCTCATCCAGAAGGACTAGCCGAGCATCAGGGCGCTGAAAGGCACGACCGAGCCGTACACGTTGTCCCTGTCCACCGGCCACGAGCCGCCCCCGTTCACCCAGACTTGTCTGCATACCATCGGGGAGCAGTGCAAGGACATCACGCAAGTTGGCATGGTCGAGGATCCAGTTAATCGGCGTCTGTTCACCACCATAACGCACATTGTACAGAAACGAGCGATTCCAAATCTGCACACTTGGATCGACCCAGGCCGTGTTCTGGCGTATATATGTCAGATGTTGCCCATCTAATAGCTGTCCATCAATGGTGATAGCGCCTGATGCAGGTTGTTGTTTGCCTAGCAGTAAACCAAGTAGGGTCGATTTGCCTGCCCCTGATGGCCCTACAATAGCGACAGTACTGCCCGGTACGATATCCAGATGCACGTGATCCAGAATAGGTTGCTCAAGCGAAGCGACCGACACATGAGAAAAGGTGATAGCTACCCCTGCGTTTGGCAGTGGCGCAGCCTCAGTCTGGGCAACGTTCGGCGACTGACTCGCCGCAGGTGTCACCGGCGCAACACCAGTTTCCGTTTCCATCAGGAGATCGACAAAGCGCGTGCATTTGCTCTGCTCATTCTCATAACGAAACATGTTACGGGCAAATTCGCGGCCAACAACAGCCAGCTGTAAGAGCCAGAAGAGCAAAAGCGGCAAATCCGTGCCATCACCTGTGCGTAATGCAAACCACCCGACGGTCAGGGCAATCAGGAAATACACCAGTGTTTGTTCACATGCAGCAACCCAGAACTCGACTCTGGCAAGGTTGAGGATGCTCCGAACCCACCGTGCGAGATAGGTTTCATAAACGGAACGTATTGTGTTCTCAGCACTATGCGCCAGAATAGCTGGTAAACCAAGCATACCATCCAGGTTTAGGCGCATCAAGCCAGCCAGTCGAGTCCGCGCATCCAGGTTGAGCGCCTCAAGAGACGAACGCAGGAGGAACAATGGGCTGAAAACTACCGCAACGATCAGCAGACCCAGAAAGGCACTCACAGGATCGATCCAGGCAATGCCCAGAACCGTGAACACCAACAACAACCCATTCCGTACAACACGGGCAACAAATTCTGGCAAGTTATGGAGATCGCGTGCTGCATGGATGCGTTCCATCTGATCGGCAGTGGAGCGTTGTTGGAGCGTGAGCGGACCTAAAGTTGGCAAACGTTCAAGCACCGCAATCCGCAGACGGGCATCTAGTCGCCGACCAATACGTGCAATCGTTGCGTTAATATGCCACTCAAGCAGCAACAGCACGACAGCAAAAGTGATGAGTAAACTCATCAGGGTAAATCGTTGCTCGGTTGCGCTGAAGATAAGGCCAATATTCATCGCTCCATGCAATAACAGAGCCTGAAGCACCACCGACCCGGCCGCAAAAATGAGCGCTGTTGTAAGAATGACAAAAGGCAGCCGTCCCTCACGCCGGAGAAAGGCAACGATCGTTTGGGGTACGCTCGCACCGGTCGAACTGGGCAAGGCCTTTTCATCTTCGGCGGGTGTTGGAGCGACATCAGGTGATGATACGGTCGTTGAAGAGGCGTCGGATAATGGAGCAGCAAGTTGCACCACCTGAACTGCTTGATAGGTCAGTGTTGCGGGGGCAGATAGCTCACTGTCGGGTGCTGGTCGAACCGACCAGTAAACCAGTGGGAGCACCAGATGGGATTGTGTTGGACCAGCATCGATGGCCTGTTGATAGATGTGTACGAACGATTCACGGGCACTCCGACCGGTGCGCAACAGGCGCTTTTTCTGGAACTGCGACACCAGCCGAAGGGCGGCATCAAGTGCTGCTACGGTATGCCAATCCGCACTGGAAAGAGGTGTTTGCAGAAAATCGAGTGCGTGTGACCGTTCAAAACCGAGCGCTTGCAGACGATGAAGCCACAAAGGTTGCCAGAGCGATGATGTTGCCATAGCAAGCCATTCATCTGGTGTCAGCGTCACAGTGTCAACAGCGGTCTCGGCAATGAGTTGCTGCTGGTTGACCCAACGCTGACCAGTTGCAGTATCCATAAGTTGGATCCAGGTAAACAACTGGTTCCAGACAATCATCATGCGTGCAGGGGCATCTTCATCGGCAATCGAACGGACGATCAGCGGGTGTTGGAACAGTGGCGGATTCGTGAGCAAATCCGGTGGTACCATGAATGGAGTGGCTACCAGACCAGCCTGTATGGCATGTTCTTGAAGTGCGAACGGTGTATTTGCTTCGGCAAGAACAGCTGACGATACACCATTAGAATGAAGGCCATACCCTGCACAAACCGAATGCAATACTGCACTCATCGGGTTCAGGGTTTCATTGTGACGGATTGTTGGCGCCAGAAACGCACGTCTTCTGGTTTTGACAGCTTGCATAGTGCTCACATGATCGTATAGCACTGCTGACGACAGAGAATAGGGTTAGCAGATTGTATTGAATACCCGAACGCAAACATACCGTACCTAGTGTAGAATAGAAACGCCTTATGAACGCCTTACCAGATGATGCCTGGGAACAGTTTCATGCCATTGTAATCAGGGTTGCAGAACGCAATTCGGACGTGTGAAGCAAGATTCATAAGGCGATTGCAAGGCGTTTCAAGACTAAAATGATAAACAATGGTATTTATACATTTGTAATGCGGTGGTATTGGTAAATCTATGTTCAGTATGACAACTTTTCCTGAGTTAGATACAGGAATACGGATTGTTGGTATAGGATCAGCAATTCTTCTTGTCATTTATGTTCTTATTCTCTTTCTACGCACAACCTGGCGTGATGGCCTCTCGGCAGGTTTCCTTTCACTCTTCAGGTTTCGTGTAACTATACCACTAGTAATCGTTATTGGCCTCAATTTGCTTGCCTTTTCACTGGTCTTTGTACGCCCCAATGAAGTCGGTGTGGTGGTATCATTCCCATCACCCGGTGGTGTTCGCCCACAACCACTCCCAGGTGGGTTCTATTTTATTCTGCCATTTGTTGAGCGCGTACAGAAGTATCCGATTCAGTGGCAAACCTATACGATGTCAAACGATTACAGTGAGGGTGATAAAATGGGTGATGACTCTATTCGCGCCCGTACCAGCGATGGACAGGAGATACGGCTAGCTTGCTCGTTGATTTTGCGTCTGGATTCGAACCAGGCGGTGCTGGTGCATATCGAATGGCAAGATCGGTACATGAACGATTTTATACGACCCCTTGCTCGTGGTCTCGTCCGACGTCAGGTGTCACAGTTTACGGTTAATGAGGTGAATAGTTCAGCCCGAAGCGACCTGGAAACAAATCTTGACCGATTATTGCGTGACGAACTTGCAGAAAAAGGCTTCATTCTGGATCAATTCTTATTGCGTGATATTGCCTTTTCACCTGAATATTCACTCTCCATTGAAGAAAAACAGGTGGCTTTTGAAGAACAGATACGTGCAGAATATCAAGCTGAACGCATACGACGCCTTGCCCGTGGTCGTGCCGATGCGGTTTTAATCGAAGCGGAAGCACGTGCTGAAGCATTAATTCTGCTGGGCGATGCCTTAAAAACCAATAAAGATCTGCTCACATACCGTTATATCGAAGAGCTAACATCCAAGATTAAGGTCATGCTCTTACCCAATAATGCACCATTTATTTTGCCACTTGCTGATTTACTGAAGGATACTGAAGGTATTACACCCACGATAAATCTGACCGATACTCAGATGTTGGATCAAGTAGAATTGCCATGACAACTTTGGAAAGTGGCAATGCTTGCTGAATTTCGTTATAATATGGTACAGTGTAAGACAATTCGATGCGTGTTTTCGGTAGGTTATCTTCGTTAATGACGATGTCTGGCTGAAGTCTGGTGAGTATCTGGAAAAAAGGAGGAAAGATCGATGAATCTGATCATCATTGCTGTCGTTGCCGTTCTCGCTTCAACACTGGCGATTTTTATTGACCGGCGCAATCAGGGCAAAAAAAAGGAATTACCTGTTACTGCTGAAGAGCAGGCAACAACGGAAACAACCGACGCGACCGTAGAAGAGACAGAGGCATCTTCCGGAAAAAGCGGTCCACTTGGACGGATTAGCAGTTGGAGCCAGCGTGTGACCAAGGGGAGCAAAACCCTGCTCGCCGAACAGTTTCAGAGCTGGGCTGGCACCAATATCGATGATGTGCAACTTAAGAACTGGTTGACGGAGCTTTCACCGAAAGCAAACAAAGCATTGACAGAACAGTTGAATGACTTTTGTGCTAACCTCGGGTTTGAGTTGTCGTGGTTGTTAGACGATACCCTGGAGAAAGACCCAGAGATCGAACGCGAAGCACGACAGGTTGTGATTGCCTACTGTACCGCCTGCTGGCATGCCGCCCAGAGTTACAACGACTTTGAGCTGTTTAAAACGATGCAAGAAATAGAAAAGCAGGCCTTTACTCGTGAACATAAGTCTCTCAGTCGTCGCCTCTTTACCGAGTTGGTAAAGCGTGATATGGCTGCTTCGGTACCAGCCGAACTCTTTGTTGCCTCAGAGAAAGAGCGCCAGGAACATATGGCTAACGCTATTCGGCAGGCTGCTGAAACCGATCGCGAAGCCTTTAAAGCTGTCCTGAAAGAGGTTATGCTGACTGAAGGCGAGGTGGAAACAACTGACCCCATCAGTACCAATGGTCAATCACCAGCAGCAACTGAAAGCACGAGTGAAGCGGAAAGCAAGAAAACCATTCTGCCGCGTATGGGACGTAAGAAGCCCAAAGCGGATGAATCTTCGGAGCCAGAAAGTCCGGCTCCTACCACACCTGATACTACTCAGTTTGCTCCAGATCCAAGCACGTCATAGCAAAACATGATGACAAGACCGTCTTCAGGCTATTGTCGTGCATTTTGCGTTTCGTCAACATCTGTGCCTCTTCCTCATCACACGTTGTGCAGGTTGAGGTACAGATAATGGAAGAGGTTCATCATGGCAATTATGGAAGCCTTGGTAGCAGGCAGCGTGGCATATGCTGGTTTTCGGGCATATCGTAGGTATTGTCAACGACGTACTCCTGTCTGGCTCATCGAAAATGGTGAGCATATCAAATCGGATGCAATGGTTGTTACTGACCCGGATATAAGTCAGATTGAGCGTCGCATCAATCTGAATTTTAACCTTGCAACATTTTCTCTGGGCCTGACGATTGTTGGCGCGGTCTTCTATGAACCTCTGATATTGGTTGCACTTCCCTTTAATCTCTTTGATGCGATAATGATGTTTGAGGATACCTGGACGGTCTTTATTGAACAGAGCCGTAAATGGATGTTTGTGACCGCTAGCTCAACATTGGTCGCGTTATCACTGCTGCTGCATTTGCATCTTACCGCATCTGTACTTGAGTGGTTGTATTTCCTCAATCAAAAATTTTCTTTACTGGTTATCCAAACCTATCAGCAATGGATCCATCCTGATGATTGGCAACCACAGACGGTGGTTTCACTGTAGCCTACCTGCGAGAACGATAGACCATGGAATTTGCGTTTCGACGCTCTGATCGGGCAATACACCGAGATAGTTTCGTGCCTGGATTAGCCATTCTGGTGGTCTTGATCGTTTTATTGACTGCCTGGTTACTATGGCTGTTCCTGTTCCCTATTCCATTGTATGTAACCAGCAAGGCCGCCCATAGCACACCTGATGCGTTTGTCATTGCTCAGTTTCCCTCCGATGTCATCGAGCAGATAACTATTGGGCAACAAGGCCTGTTTGTACCAGAAAACAGCGACACTCGTCGCGCAATGTCAGCAGTCGATATGACCGTGGTCGATATTGAGCCTGAACAAAACACAGTGATCCTTATGGTATCTGATGATGTTTTCGGGCAACATAACCGTATCTCTGAACAGCCTGGGGAGGTTCAGATTGCGGTGGTGTATCAGACACCGCTGGGATTTCTCTTCGAGTCATCAAGGATACATCCATAATGCGCTACATCGTATTGAGAATCCTGCAAGTTGTGAGTATTGTGCTGCTCTTTAATGCTGTGGTGCTCTTCGTGATTATGCAGCCGATCCAATGTGATCCCGATTGCTCCGGTCAGATCATGACCAACCGCAACCTCAGCGGGTTTGATTTGAGCGATGCCATTATGGTCGATGCTGACTTGCGTGGCTCAAACCTGAGCAATGCCGATTTACGCGGTGCCGACCTCTCCGGGGCAAATCTCTCACAGACTGCCTTGAATAAAGCTGATTTGACTGGAGCCAAGCTCATTGGTGCCGATTTGCGTGATGCCGATCTGCGCAATACGATTCTAGATGACGCCGACTTTCGTGGCGCTAATCTGACCCGTGTTAATCTGACCCGTACTAATTTAACCAAGGTTCACCTGCAAGGAGCCATCCTTGAGCAGTCACGTTTGATCGAAGTACAACTTGCTGGTATTGATCTCGCAGGCGTGAATATGAGACAGGCCGATCTCACTGGTTCAAATCTGGATGAAACAATCTTAGATGGCGCTTTTATGGGTAGGGTCAACTTCAGCGGCGCTTCTCTCAAAAATGCCAGCCTGAGTGGTGCGTTTCTGAATCTCTCTAATCTCACCGGGGCCAACCTCAGCAGTGCCAGCCTAGATGGAAGCTCCCTTATTGGGACAAACCTCTCTTCAGCCAATTTGCAGAACAGTACTCTGATTGGGGCAACTGCAGTGGGCACCAATTTTAACGGTGCTGATCTGAGTAATGCTAATCTAACTGGGATAAGTCTGTTTCAATATGAACTTGAAGACCGTAAAGTAACAATAGATCCCAGTCTCGCCGAACTCAATGAGTTTCAGCGAAGCCAAGTGATTGTCGATGCTAATCTTCAGGGAGTCGTCTTCGATGCAAATACGATCTGGCCTGCCGGGAAACTGGCACTCCTGTTAAACATCCTTGGGAGTGATTTTGAGCAGACACAACAAGATGCATCGATTAGTGCCGCACTCGGTCAACCTACTCCATCCCCTGTTCCAGCAGTTACACCAGATCAGACAGTCGATGCGACACCGACCATCAGTCCAGACGAACTAGAAGGTGATATTGCTACTGCTGGTAGTTCCACACTCTTTAACATTACCAATGGTATAGCGAATGAATTTGCTGAACAGGGTTTCGCTGATACGATTACCATTGAAAATGCTCCAGCTGAACAGGCATTTTCACGTCTTTGCCCATTCCACACAGAACAGGAAGACATCATTGATATCGCCACCAGTGTTCGACTCTTAAGCGATGCCGAACGTGCTATCTGTGCCACTAATAATTATAATCCCATCAATTTCCGTATCGGGACGGATGCAATTGCCATTATTGTCAATATTTCAAATGAATTTGCTAAAGATGTAACATTAGAAGATTTGAAGAAGATGTTTACCGTTGAACGGTGGAGCGATGTCAAGCCCGACTGGCCCGCCGAACCTATCGTGCGTTATATACCGACTGCTGATTCAGACACGTTTTTACTCTTTGCCGAGACTGTGCTGCAGAACGTTGACCTGGGGAGTTCGTCGGAAGACAGTGGTCCACTGGGAGACGTGACCAATGTCATTACGCTTGATTCGGAAGATAAGATAGTACGGGCAATCGCCAATGATCCCTTTGGAGTGGGGTTTGTGCAGATCGACTCATTTCAGCAGAATAATGCGACGTTGCGTATGTTACCGATCAACGGTGTTCAATTGAGCATTGATACGGTGAATAATGATACCTATCCGCTCAAACGCCCCTTGCTTTTGTATACCGATCCTAGAATATTGCAGCAGAAACCACAGGTTGCGGGATTTCTTGATTTTTATCTGCTCAATGCCGCACCAGTCGTCGAAGCACTTGGTTTTTTTCCGAGCAGCACAGCAGTGATCAGTGATGCCCTCACCAGACTTGCAGAAGCATCAACGGTGGTAGAAGGCGGATCAGTTGCGACAACCAACGAAGAGGAGGAGCTTTTCTCCCTATTTGCATTGCCCGATCCGCTTATCCCGGCGCCGATTATCAGCCCCACCGTTACCGTGACCCCAACTGGTGGGCCGGCACCAATTGCTGGACCAACAACAGTTGCTGGATCAACACCAACTGATGGGCCAACACCAACTGCTGTTCTCACACCAACAGCAACACCTGAACCCATCACTCCTGCACGATTAACCGGGAATATCCTGGTGGCTGGAAACGCCCCGGTCATCTCACCCACGCAAATGATGGCAAATGGGTTTCAGCATGTTGGTTTTACCAATGCCATTACGATCACCAGTGTTGGAAATGATCAATCCTTTATCCTGCTCTGTGAAACAGGACAGATTGATATCGCGAACGTGGATCGAATCATAGCAGATGATGAATCTACACTCTGTGATGATATCGACCGCACACCAGTGGTCCTTCGGGTAGGCAGTGATGTGCTGGCTATTACGATCAATCCCAATAATGATTTTGTGCAAGATGTAACATTAGAGGAACTGGCACAGCTGTTTACGGTCGAACGTTGGAGTGATGTCAATCCAGACTGGCCCAATCAGCCGATTCAGCGCTTCCTGCCACCATCTACATCAAGCGCGTTTGACCTCTTCGTCGAAGAAGTGCTCAATGATGAACCCTTTGCGTTATTGCAAGCACAAAATACTATTATAACGAGCAATAGCGATGGTCGAGCACGAGGGATTAACACCAACCCTTATGCTATCGGCTTCTTTGAATACCCGGTGTATGAGCATAATGCTGGGTTACTTAACCTCGTTATGGTCGAAGGCATTGAGCTAGATGCCAGAACATTGGCAAATGAGAAATGGCCCTTAATGAAACCGGTTTTACTCTATTCAGCTGAAAATATTATTCAGAACAAACCCCAGCTAGCAGCATTCCTGAACTTCTACCTTACCAATGCCAATCTGGTCATGGATGAACTGAATTATGTGCCTGCCAGTGCGCAGGACTTGGATGAGGCACGCCTGACCTTGCGTCAGGCAATCAGCAAACCACCAGAAACGAGGAGGAGAAGATAATCCGTTATGGTTCATCCGCTCTTTTATCAACGCCTCTATCCAATCGTTGTGGTGCTGCTGTGCTGCATAGTGCTTCTGGGTGCCTGTGCCCCGTTGCCCCTCGGTTGTCCACCAGCATGTACCGAAATAACGCTGCGTCAGGCAAACCTCGACGGAGCACAACTCAGTCAAGCGAATCTCAATGGTGTTGAGCTGATATCGGTACAGATGAGTCGGGCAAAACTGGATGGGGCTAATCTGTCTGGGGCCAATCTCACCGGATCGACCTTAATTGATGCAGATCTGACCGGTGCAAACTTGCAAGGGACAGTGCTCCGGAATGCAGATCTGACCGGTGCAAATCTCTCCGGTGCAAATCTCTCCGGTGCAAATTTGACTGGGGCCATCTTGACACGGGTCGATCTGCGTTCGGTCAATGTGAATGCAGTTGTTTTGGAAGGAGCACGCCTGGTTGGTAGCAATTTGGAAGGGGTGAATTTAGAGGGTGTGCCTCTGATTGGTGCTGATCTCCGTGGCGCCAATATGATTACCACGCAGTTGTTTGGAGCCAGTTTGAGTCGCTCCCAATCAGGGGTATCAGCCAACTTGACAGGAGCAGATTTGCGTGGGGCAGATTTTCGCGGAGCAGATGTACGTGGGGCCAATTTTCAGGGTGCCGATCTTCGTGGTGCAAGCTTTATCGGTGCGAATCTGACCGAAGCAAGTCTGACCGGTGCCAATCTTCGCGGCGCCGATTTTAGACGTGCCACGATCATCGATACCAATCTATCTGGTGCAACGCTGGATGATGCCGATTTTACCAGTGCGACGGTAGAACGATCACTCCTGAACGGCACCAGTTTATTACGTACAAATATGGCTGGCGCCGATTTTACCGTAACGGAGGTTGCCGAGTTAACGCGTTTACCACAACGTGGTCAAACAGAGACAGACAGTTTTGCAATTGATCTAGATGGTGCACGGTACAATCGGTTAACCACCTGGCCGGAAGGTTTTACCCCGCCCGAAAGTGCTATCGACATTGACAGCAACTAATACCAAATGGCAAGCATCGATATGAGACGGAGGTGCGGCTTGCAGCCGCACGCTGGTCGGGACGACCGCACGCACGCAGCAGTGACACCCTGCTCTCCTTGTGGAAGAAGGGCCGGGGATGAGGGGTAGCGGTCGGGACGATCGATCGCACGCAAAGCGGCAACTAGGCGCCAGGAACATACCAGTGATCACCTGAATTTGGTATAACCCCTCTGGCAACGGCTATTCCAACCATTTGCGCCAAATCGCCTCGTTTTCACGCATCCACGAGCGTGCCCCTGCTTCGGGACTCCCGCGATCTTGAATAGCTTGCATCAGATTGAGTTGATCTTGATTTGATGGAAAGTTCAACTTTTGCAGAAAATCGTAGGCTTCAGGTGCCTGCTGCTTCAGACCAGGATAGGCCACCTTAAACAGAATATCCTTCGGATATCCGCAATTGATACCGCCAATATCGATCAGAGCATAACATTCATCAGAATAGGGCGGTAACTCGATGATCGTAAAATCATAGTCTTGATGCAGTAAATGCGGTTCCCAGAAAAAGAACAGAATGGGTTCTTGGTTGCTGTATGCTCGTTCGATCTCAGTCACCAGAGCTTGTTCTGAACCAGCATAATGGACGATATAGGGCAAATTCAGGTTCGCGATTATTTCTTCCAGATGACTATTCCAGGCTTGCTCACCTGATACGAAAACACCCTTATTCCCACTTCCTTCGCGTTTAAACAGATTGACAATCTCTGGTTCAGCCAGGACTTTCCAGCTCACGAGTTGGGGATATTCTGCACGCAGGTACGAAGGGACATACCAGTTACTGCTTGCGGCAACACCGAGAGGACCGATGTTATCGATGATACCGGATCTCAGATAGCGATTAAAAGCCGTATCCATGCCGCTCGGCCAGACTTCAAGATTAGCACTGGCTTCGCCTGTAATAAGCATCCGTGGTTCTTTTTCGCGATTTTCGAGTTCTAGCACATTGACTTGATAGCCAAGTCTACTCTCCAGCAGGATCTTTGCAATCGCATTGTTCGCCACAGCGGAATCCCAGGGGTTTTGAATAAGGGTGATGGTAACAGGCTCATCCTCCAACTCGCTTGCAAATTGCGCCAACAGATCAACGTCGAAGTAAGCCAGGGCAAACGCCCCTATCACGATCCCAATGAGTATCCATATCGTAAGCGAGTAAACAATCTTTCTCATATCGTTTGCTCCTTTTGTTTACAGGAACGTCGGTGTCTCCTATGAGTAGCGAAATACCATCTGTATGTAGGTTCTTTTCTTGATGTAACAGGTTTATTATAGCATGTTCTGTTCTGCTCTCTGTCGTATTCACTGTCATGCTTTTTCCCAGATCAATAAAAACCAGAGATGCACTCCACGATAAGGCGTTTGTGTGGCGTTTGTATGGTAGCATAGGCTATGATGGGAAACATACTTACAGATAGACCATTGATCCAGAAGATATGGACCTTTTTTACCGGGCCGCGCAAGCCATCGCTTGGCGCATTGCTCGCTATCCAACCAGCTAGGCGGTTATCATCTCAGCCTGATCAACACCATTGGACGGCCCTGTTCCATGCCAAAACGCCGGCCCAGGAGGCCTGGCGCACCCAGACACAACTGACCCTGGCATTGAGCGCTTTTAGTCTAACATCCGTGGCCCTGCTTGGCCTACCGCTCTTGAACGTGATAAGCCTGCCTATCCAGGTGTATTTTGTGGCGTTCTTCTGGTGGCGTGGTGGCGAGCAACTCCACGCCCATCGTCGTCCGGGCATGGCGGTGATTGATGCTATTGTCACAACGGCCTTGCTCGGGCTGCACTATGCCTGGGCAATGGCGCTCTATGCTGGATTCTTTTCTTCGAGCCGCTGGCTCATTCTCCAGGTACAGCGCCACTACCAGGATAGTATGCTGCTGGTTGCCTCTGATACGCCGCGCCAGGTATGGGTGATCCGCAATGATGAGACCTTCTTGATACCCATGACCGAGCTTCAGACCGATGATATTGTTGTGGTGCATGGTGGCGAGGTTATTCCGATTGACGGCATCGTTGCCGATGGGCTGGCGACAGTTGATCAACAGGTTATTACCGGAGAAGTGCGACCAGTCGATAAATCCACTGGAGATAAGGTTTTTGGCTCAACCATGGTGTTATCGGGGATGCTCTCGCTGCGGGCCGACCGCTCAGGCAACCAGACCATGGTAGCGGAGATGAATAGTCTGCTGCAACAGATGACCAATTATACCGAATCGTTGACCTTGCAAGCAGAAGCGATTGGTAATCGTTATGCCATACCAATGCTCGTTCTGGGTGGTGCAACGTTCTTTCTGCTAGGGCCTATGAGTGCATTGACGGTATTATGTGCCTACCTTGGCTATACCATGCGTATTGTTGGGCCACTTAGTGTCTTGAATCATTTACGTCTGGCTACCAGAAAACATCTATTTATCAAAGATGGACGGGTGTTAGAAACAGTACGCCATGTCGATGTTATCCTGTTTGATAAGACCGGCACGCTGATGACCGCACAACCTGATGTGCGTGCTATCTATCCCGCCCATGGGTGGAGTGAAGCAGCTGTGCTGTCGCTTGCCGCATCCGCCGAAGAGCACCAGCAGCACCCCATTGCCTGTGCTATCCGTCAGGCTGCGCGTCAGCAGGCACTGACCATTGAAACACCAGATATGACCTGGTATGATCCCGTTTTGGTCTGCGTGTTCAGATACATGGCAAAGCGGTGTGTGTGGGCAGTGCGCGTTTAATGGAACGTGAAGCGATACCCTGCCACCATCAGTTGAGGCATTACAATCATTTTGTTATCAGCGTGGTCATTCACTGATCCATGTTGCGTATGATCAGCAATTTATTGGCACGATTGAATTATCTCCAACCCTGCGACCAGAAGCACCAGAGGTGATAGCAACACTGCAACACGCTGGTAAACATGTTGCAATTGTGTCTGGTGATCACCTGCAACCCACACGCTGGTTAGCCCATAGTTTGGGTATTGAAGACTCCTATGCCGAAATGCTACCAACAGATAAAGTCACGCTGATTCATCAACTGCAACAGCAGGGCAAAACGGTCTGTTTTGTTGGCGATGGCCTGAATGACGCGCTTGCGCTGAAACAGGCAGATGTCGGGATTGCATTGCACGATGCGTCATCGCTCGCACGCGATACTGCGCATGTGATTTTGTTTGACACACGTCTTGACCAACTGATCGATCTCTTTCGCTTGTCCGATCACCTGGAAACCAATATGCAAGGCAATATGCTGAGCAGTACGCTGCCAGGGGTGATTACCATTGGCGGTGTTTATGTCTTCCATTTTGGCCTGGTGGCTGCGTATGGTTTGTTTTATGCTGGTTTTGCGGCTGGTTTGACGAATGCCTCGATGCCACTTACGCACGCCAAAGACGTTTAGACCACACCTGACCGGTATCAATCTCCCATATCCACATCCAAAGATCAAGGCTGGTGCCAACCAGAGCAGTTCCACTCGGTACAAAGCTCATATATGTTAGTGGTGCGGATGGACCAGAAAACGTGTTGAGCAGACGGCCATCGTTGGGATGCCAGAGATGAACCGCCTGTTCTCTCCCAGCAGTAGCCAGGAGCGTGCCATCGGGATGAAATGCCAGTAAGGTAACTACTTCCTCATGACCTTGTAAGATCGATCTGACACTGCTGCTTGCCATATTCCATACACGCACAGTGCAATCAATGCTGGCGCTTACCAACATTGAGCCGTCAGGGCTAAAGATCAAAGCCGTAATATCAGCGGTATGTCCACGGAAGACCTGCGATGGTTGACCCGGTATCAAGCATTCAACGTGAATAGTTGCTTCTTCCGTAGTAACAGCAACATACTGCCCATCTGGGCTGAGCACTGATTGGAAGGGTTTTGATGCATACCGGGGTTCTTCGGCAGGTTTCCCGTTTGCATGTGGCTGGTGCCCCAACATTGCCTGGGAATCCATTGTGGTATGGAATATGGTTCCATTCGGACTCTGGATTTGTTCATACAGGCTCTTTGTTTCATCTTCAGGCTCAAGCTGAAACTCTTCCAATAAAATGCGATGGCAGACCTCATATTGTGAGATGGCCGCACTGCGTTGGCCCATGCCAGCCAGCGCCAGCATTTGCTGCCGGTGCGCACTCTCACGCCATGGTTCCATTTCGAGCAACCGTCTGGTTGCCTGAAGCGCTACCTTGTAGTCTCCCTGCTCCAGATGACGGCGCGCCAGGGTATCCAATACATCTGATGCCATATCGTGGAGATTCCGGCGCATTAACAGCATCCAATCTTCAAACAGCGGTGCATTGCGGACATAAAACCCGGTGAGAAAGTCATCCGGATAGAGATCCATGGCTTGCCACAGCGCTTCCGTACTCACCCGTGCCGGGTCAATCCCCACCAGTGCCTGAAATGCCTCAACATCGAGCCAGTAGGACGTATAGCGATTGAACGTCACCGTATTGCGCGTGACCTCGATATGCGACTCAAGGTAGGTGCGCAACACCGGTAAGATATTGCGGAGGTTTTTGCGGGCCTGGCTATCGGGCATATCGGGCCAGAAGAGGCTGGCTAATTCATCGCGGTAATACGTCCGCTGCGTTGTGATAAGGTAGTAGAGCAGTGCCTGGGCTTTGGTATGAATATGGTCTTTCAGAGACTGGTTGCCAAGCAAGACCGATGGCATGCCAAATAACGTAACGGTTAATGTGTGTGTATTACCCATACAACAATCATCCCTCTGTCCAAACGTCCATGAGAATACCAGAGACTGTTTCATTCTTGTTACAAATAGGCTCTATTTCTTATATATATTACTATTATCAATCGCGTGCGAACGCCAGACTGGCCTCCGCTGTCTGGCGTTGCTCCAGATCATGTGGGGCTATATGACAGAGTATGCGCTGTCCGCTGTCCGTTGTGTGCCAGGGCGGGGGATCTTCATTGCAGATAGGTCCGAGATGGCGTGGGCAGCGTCGTTGAAATGGACATCCGCGGGCAGGTGGGGCCGGGTCAGGCACATCGCGTGCCAGCAAGCGCGGTGGTGCGCCTGGTTCGGGGGCTAACACCGCACCAAGCAGGGTTTCGGTATAGGGGTGCCAGGGCGCTGCAGCCAGCTGGGCTACCGCACCAACTTCACATAATCGTCCATGGTAGAGCACCGCCACGCGGTCGGCAATGGCACGCACCACTGCCAGGTTATGGGTGATAAACAGATAGGTGACCCCCTGGCGGTTTTGCAGGTCCGTCAAGACCTCCAGGACTGCCGACTGCACTGAGACATCCAGGGCCGAGGTCACTTCATCGCACAGCACCAGCTCGGGGTTGGCAGCAAAAGCCCGTGCAATCGCCACGCGCTGCTTCTCTCCACCGGAGAGCTGGCTCGGAAACCGCCGTTCGTAGTGGGGGGCCAGCCGCACCTGCTCCAACAATAGGCGTATGTGTTCCTGATACTGCGCAGGATCGCGATCGAAGTAGAGTCGTAACGGTTGTTGCAATATCTGTCCAACGGTCTGGCGCGGGTTGAGCGATGCATCCGGATTCTGGAAGATGATCTGAATAACACGCCGAATCTCACGTGAACGGCGATCAACCGGAATCGTCAGATCAAGATCGCCAAAGGTGATATTGCCAGCAGAGGGCGATTTTAAACCGGCAACTGCACGCAGCAGCGTTGTCTTGCCGCTGCCGCTTTCACCCACCAGGGCCAGCGTTTCACCGCGCTGCACGGCGAGCGAAACCCGCTCAACCGTCGCCGGTGGCTGAGGTCGCTGTCGTAGTCGGTCCAACAGGCGCGGGCGGGCATAGGTTACCGCAACATCCTGCAAGGTGAGCAGCGCATGAGTACGATCATGGAGCGTATCGACTGGTTCGCGGGGGGCAGAACGACCATTGTGTGGTATGGTAGCCTCATACTGGATCACGTGTTGCCAGTGATGGCAGCGTACCTGATGCATACGGCCGGGCGATTGCTCGACCGTGCTCAGGGCAGGTACCTCGTTCTGGCACTGCTGTGTTGCAAAGGCACAGCGTGGCGCAAAGGCACACGCGGCCCGTGCTTCGTGTGGCGCCGGCGGATGACCAGGGATGGGACGCGGGAGGGTTGTCTGCGTGATACGGGGGAGCGATGCCAGCAGTCCCAGCGTATAGGGGTGGCATGGCTGGCTAAAGAGACGATCCACGGGTGCCATTTCAACCACTTCACCAGCGTACATCACCGCGACGAGATCGCTTACCTGAGCAACGACTTCGAGATCATGGCTGACATAGAGCATGGTCATGCCATACTCATGGGTGATCGTTTGCAAGAGATGAAGCACATGGGCCTGCGTGGTAACATCCAATCCCGTCGTTGGTTCATCCAGCACCAGGAGATCGGGCTGGCGGGCTAGGGCCATGGCAATCACCACTCGCTGCTGCTGACCACCCGAAAGCTCATGCGGATAGCGTTGTAACAGCGCTTCTGGTTGTGGCAGGCGCATGCGCTGAAAAAGCTCGGTGACACGCTGATGTGCGGCGGCGGTGTCTAAACCACGATGCAAGGTGAGCGACTCGGTTGCCTGTGCGCCGATACGCATGGTTGGCGTTAATGCCTGACTGGCATTTTGTGGGACGAACCCTACTTGCCGACCACGGAGTTGTTCAAGTGCGGTGCGATCAAGCGCAAACACGTTGGTGCCATTCACCTGCACTTGTCCGCCAAATACGCGGCTGCCGCTGCGCAGGTGCGCAAGCAGCGACATACTGAGCGTGCTCTTGCCACAGCCGGATTCGCCCACCAGACCTAGTGTTGTGCCACGCTCAAGGGTCAATGAGACATCACGGAGGACGGGTCGCACCGCGCCCTGACGGGTTGTGTAGCCAATCGAGAGTTGTTCGACCTGGACCAGAGGCTGGTTCATACGGCCATCCCATCTACGCGGTCAATGCCGACGGCTTTTGCCAGTGCGCCAAGAAACAGATTGACACTGACGATCAGTGAGCTAATCGCATGATGGAAAAAACGTTGCCCAGGGGGCAATGCCAAAGGTCGTGCGGTTCTGCGCAATCATCACGCCCCAATCGGGCGTGGGCGGAGTGACACCAAACCCCAGAAATGAGAGCGCACTAAAGACCAGCAGCATATAGGACCAGCGCAAGGCGCCCTCAACCAGCAAGACATCAAAGACATTGGGCAGTAACTCACGCAGCACAATCGTCCGCCGGCTTTCGCCACGGGCACGTGCGGCCAGCACAAAATCCTGGGCGACGACCGATAGCGTCGCTGAACGCGCAATACGGATGACCTCGACGCCGTATAAAAACCCCAGTGCCAGGATCAGGATCCCGTTTTCGGTGCCGACAATGCCAGCGATCAGTAACAGGAACAGCATCTCTGGGATCGCCCGGATAGCATCGACTAGGCGCATGATAGCCTCATCGAGCCATCCTCCCATCAGGCCCAACAATATACCCAGCAACCCTCCCCAGGCGACAGAAATCACGATGCTGATCATGGTGACCATCAGGGCTATCTGTCCTCCCATCAAGGTGCGACTAAAGACATCACGACCGAGGTGATCGGTGCCGAACAAATATGTTGCTGAAGGTGCCTGCAAGATCGCCTGCGAATCAAATGCGGTAGGATCATGGGGGACAATCCACGGTGATATGACCGCCAGTATGAGGTGAGCTGCAACTATCAAGAGGCCAATGCTACCCGAGGGCGAACACCGCAGGTTCTGCCAGATAGTTACCAGGACATTGGGCGCTGCGTGATGTCCATCGGTTGTTGGTATCGCAGCCATGGTGATCTCCGTTCCTATCCGGCTCGCAAGGTGCGCAGCCGGGGATTGAGCATAAAGGTGATGATATCGGCGAGCAAGTTGATAAGCAAATAGCACCCGGCGAGTACCAGTACAATCGCCTGGACCAGCGGGAGATCACGGTCTTGAATGGCATTGAGAGCCAGCGTACCAAGGCCCGGATAGTTAAAAACGGCTTCTATTACTACCAGATTACCGATCATATAGGCAAGAACCAGGGCCGAAGCCGTCACCGCAGGCAACAAGGCCCCTGGCAGGGCATGCCAGAGCACAACACGCAGTGCGGGTAGCCCTTTTAGCTCGGCCATCTGCACATGCTCACTGCGCAACGCATCGATAATGCTGGTTCGCATAATGCGCAGCAGATACCCGCAGATGATCAACGTGAGTGTGATAACCGGCAGAATAGTATAGGGCAACAGTTCGTTCAGTGGCGCGGTATCATCAATAATGGTGACTGCTGGTAACAGACCAAATTGCAGGCTGAACACAAAGATCAGGAGTGTCCCAATCACAAACTCGGGCAGGCTCATACTGATCAGCGAGATGATCGACAAGATGGAATCGGGCCAGCGATCCCGATTGAGACCAGCAATAACCCCCAGCAGCAGTGACAAAGGGATGCTGATAACCGCTGCGATCAGACCAATGAGCAGGCTATTGCGCAGACGTCCCCACACCAAATCGCCAACGGGTTGCCGCTGAGAGAGCGACGTCCCCAGATCACCGTGCAGGATACCCCCAACCCAGGCAACAAAGCGTTCTGGCGCGGGCCGGTCAAGCCCCAGTTCACTGCGCACCAGCGCCAGCCGTTCCGGCGTGGCGTTGCGCCCTAAATAGGCGGTTGCTGCATCACCGGGGAGCAACTCAACCAGCGTAAAGACGACCACTGATACCAGTGTAAAGACGATCAAAGACCACAAAAAACGACGAACGATCATGTAAAGCATGGGTATCTCCTATGGGTCATCCTGCGTTATGGCATGCCACGGCAAACCATACATCAGTGGGGACGGTGGGATCACCGCAGGCGACGGTCAAGAACAGGCTGATCAGCGCCAGTATGCTGATGCGATAGAACTGTGGTTGCTGCATACGATCAACTTGCGCTATCGTCTGAACGCAGTCTTTCCTCCTCAGCCTGTATCATACCATGCCAGTACAAATCATAGACCCTGCTGATCTGCTGACCTGCTAACCAGTATCCAGGCGTATGTTGGTCTTTACCTACCGTTTCCTTTCTCTGTGCATTCCTGCTCATCTATTCCTCTGTTTTGGTAATACCATGCCAGAGCAAATCAGTGTCGATGATAGGTTGCACCCCGTGGACATTGCGGGCAAATGCCTGTATCTCATCCCGATAAAAAAGGATGATGTAACCGCTCTCGCTTGCCAGATACTGCAGCACCTCCTGATAGCGTTCGTTGCGTTCGACCGGGTCGAGCGTCGCACGTGCCGTATCGAGCAATGCAGCGGTCTCTGCATCATCCCAGTGAATCACATTATATGGGCTGCCAGCACGATAGTAGAGATTCAGAATAAAATCAGCCGGATACTGTACATCACCAGTAACAAAAAACGGCTCTACACCCCATATTTCAGTCCAATAGGCATCAGGAGCAACCTGTTCAAGCTCAATAGTGATGCCTGCTTGCGCTGCCTGTTGTTGATAGACCTCTGCTAGCGGGAGCATATACGGCAGGTTATTGGATGTATAGAGGGTCACATCCAACCCATCGGGATAGCCGGCCTCCGCCAACAGGGCTTTGGCTTGCTCACTATCTGAAGGGCACTTCCCTTCCCAGTAATGCGGATCACCCGGCCAGACCAGTGTATCACACGATATGGTACCAGTACCCTGCTGCACCAGTTCCAGCATCTGTTGACGATCGACGAGCAGGCGCATGGCCTGACGCACGCGTACATCATCAAAAGGCGGTGTATCGGTGCGCATACCAAGGCCAGCCCATTTACCGCCGGCAAATTGCTGCACGACCAGATTGGCATTGTTCTGTAACAGGGCTGCCTGTTGTGGCAGCAGAGCAAACACTAGGTCAATCTGGCCGGCCTGAAGTGCCTGGATCCGTGCATCGGCATCGGCGATGCCCACAAAGTCAATCGCCGCAAGACCTGGCTCACCCCGCCAGTAGTCGTCGTTGGCCACCATGCGGGTCGTACCGGTCGCATCCAACTGTTCGAGTTGGAATGGCCCAGTGCCGATACCCGTTTCGCCAATCGTCTCACCACTGCCTTCAGGGATAATACTTGCCAGTAGTGGGATGAAGAGGACGGGCAACTCGGCGTGGGGTTGACTCAAGCTGAAGACCACGGTCGTATCATCTGGTGTCTCAATCGTGTCAATAATCGAGAGGATAGAACTCAAAAGAGATGCCGAGTCAGGTGCAAGCACTCGCTCAAAGGTATAGACCACATCGGCCGAGGTGAATGGCTTGCCATCGTGAAACACCACGTCATCACGCAGGGTAAAGGTCCAGACGGTCGCATCGTCATTTGCTTCCCAACTGGTTGCCAGGGCCGGTGCCGGCGCAAAGTTTTCGTCATAGACCACCAGCGTATCATAGAGTGGACGCATAACATCATAGAAGGCGACTGGGCTGGACGGGTCCAGGCTCTCAGCCCCGCCCCAAAAGATTGGCTGCGCTACCCGTAGGGTGCCACGTGGCGCAGCGGCAGGTGCTTCGGTGGTGGCATCAGGTGCGTCAATCGATGCCGTCGCTTCAGTCGTAGCATCAGTCTCCTCGGCGGCCGGGGCCTCGGCTGAAGGGGCAGGTGCCCCACCGCAGGCGGTGAGCAGTAGGGTGATCAGGGTGATTAGGGTCACCCAGGCGAATGCTGGTTTTGACATACGGTTTCCTTTCATCTATTCCTCTGTTTTGGTAACACCATGCCAGAGCAAATCATAGTGGTTGAGAGGTTGCACCCCGTGGACATTGCGGGCAAACGCCCGTATCTCATCCTGATAAAAAAGGATGATGTAACCGCTCTCATGTGCCAGATACTGCTGTACTTCCTGATAGCGTTCGTTGCGTTCGGCCGGGTCGAGCGTCGCACGTGCCGCATCGAGCAATACAGCGGTCTCTGCATCATCCCAGTGGATCACATTAAATGGACTGTCAGCACGATAGTAGAGATTGAGACTGAAATCAGCCGGAAACTTTGCATCACCGGTAGCAAAAAACGGCTCTACACCCCATGCTTCTATCCAGAATGCATCGGGATCGACTTGCTCTAGCTCTACCCGAATACCAGCGCGGGCAGCCTGCTGCTGGTAGACTTTGGCGATAGGGATCATCGGTGCTAAGCTGTTTGAGGTAAACAGCGTGACATCCAACCCATCGGGATAGCCGGCCTCAGCCAACAGGGCTTTGGCTTGCTCACTATCTGGGGGGCATTCCCCATCCCATCGATGGGTATCACTCGACCAGACCAGGGTATCACACGACAGCGTGCCGGCACCTTGCTGCACCAGTTCCACCATCTGACGCCGATTCACGACCAGCCGCATGGCCTGACGCACGCGCACATCATCGAAGGGTGGCATGTCGGTACGCATACCAATGCCAGACCATTCACCTCCGGTAAACTGCTGAACGACCAGATTGGCATTGTTCTGTAACATGGCTGCCTGTGATAAAAGCAGATTAAACACCAAATCAACTTGACCGGCCTGGAGCGCCTGGAACCGCGCATCGGCATCGGCAATGCCCACAAACTCAATCGCGGCCAGGCCCGGTTCACCCCGCCAGTAGGCATCATTCGCCACCAGACGGGTGGTGCCAGTAACATCAAGCTGTTCCAGCTTGAATGGCCCGGTACCAATACCGGTCGTACCAATCGTCTCACCACTGCCTTCCGGGATGATACTGGCCGCGAATGGCAGAAACAACACGGTAAATTCGGCATGCGGCTGGCTCAAATGAAAGATAACGGTGTTCTGATCAGGCGTTTCAATGCGTTCAATCAGGTCGAATACGGTACTCAAGAGCGAATCGCTCTTGCCATCCAATACCCGCTGAAAGGTGTAGGCCACATCGGCCGAGGTGAATGGCTTGCCATCGTGAAACACCACGTCATCACGCAGGGTAAAGGTCCAGACGGTGGCATCGTTGTTGGCATCCCAGCTGGTTGCCAGGGCGGCGCCGGCGCAAAGTTTTCGTCGTAAACCACCAGCGTATCATAGAGCGGCCGCATGGTATCGTAGAAGACAACCGGACTGGACGGATCCAGGCTTTCGGCCCCACCCCAGAAGATTTCGTGACTCACCCGGAGTGTACCGCGTGAGTCATTCGCAACCGCATCGGTAAGGCTTCCCAATGGTGCGGCCGGTCGAGTTTGCCCATCAGTGGGGATCGTGGTACCACCGCAGGCGACGGTCAAGAACAGGCTGATCAGTGCCAGTATGCTGATGCGATAGAACTGTGGTTGCTGCATACGATCAACTCCCGCTATCGTCTGAACGCAGTCTTTCCTCCTCAGCCTGTATCATACCATGCCAGTGCAAATCATAGACCCTGCTGAGCAGTGTCCAGGCGAATGCTGGTTTTGACATACGGTTTCCTTTCTGGGTATGATGCTGGTTCATCTATGGCTCAGTTTTGGTAATGTCATGCCATGGCAGATCCAGGTAGTTCACCGGAGCCAACCCACTGACAGTGCTGGTAAACGCACGGATCTCATCTTGATGGAAGAGGATGATGTAACCGCTCTCATTTGCCAGATACTGCTGCGCGGCTTGATAGCGTTCGTTGCGTTCGATTGGATCAAGGGTTGCACGGGCATCATCGATCATTTGTTCAAATTCGGCATCACTCCAGGCGGTACTATTGTATGGACTGCCGTCTCGATAGAGAAGATTCAAGAAAACATCAGCAGGGTATTGAATACCGTTGGAGACAACAAACGGCTCTACTCCCCAGATGTCCGTCCAATAGGAATCCGGAGCAACGCGTTCAATCTCGACAGTGACATTGGCTGCGGCTGCCTGTTGTTGATAGACTTCAGCAATTGGCTCCATTGCGGGTAAGCTATTGGAGGTATATAATGTCACATCCAACCCATCGGGATAGCCGGCTTCAGCCAACAGGGCTTTGGCTTGCTCACTATCTGGAGGGCACACCCCTTCCCAGTGATGCGGATCACCCGTCCAGACCAGTGTATCACACGATATGGTACCGGCACCCTGCTGCACCAGTTCCAGCATCTGTTGACGATCGACGAGCAGGCGCATGGCCTGACGCACACGTACATCATCAAAGGGCGGTGTATCGGTGCGCATTTCTAATCCATGCCAGAAACCGGTTGAAACCGTTTGAGTAACCATCTTTGTATTATCGATAAACAAATCTGCCTGTTGAGGGGCAATCTCAAACAAGAGGTCAAGCTGGCCTGCCTGCAATGCCTGGATCCGTGCATCGGCATCGGCAATACCTACCAATTCAACCGCCGCCAGACCGGGTTCACCGCGCCAGTAGGCATCGTTGGCCACCATGCGGGTCGTGCCGGTGGCATTCAACTGTTCGAGTTTGAATGGCCCAGTACCGATACCCGTTTCGCCAATCGTTTCACCACTGCCTTCCGGAATAATGCTGGTCGTCAAGGGAACAAAGAGGATAGGGAGTTCGGCGTGGGGTTGACTCAAGTTGAAGACCACGGTCGTCGCATCAGGTGTCTCAATCGTGTCAATAATCGAGAGAATGGTACTCAAGAGCGATACCGAGTCAGGCGCAAGCACCCGCTCAAAGGTATAGGCGACATCGGCCGAGGTGAATGGCTTGCCATCGTGAAAGACCACATCATCACGCAGGGTAAAGGTCCAGACGGTTGCATCGTCATTGGCTTCCCAGGCGGTTGCCAGGGCTGGCGCCGGCTCAAAGCGGATATCATAGACCACCAACGTATCATAGAGTGGCCGGATGGCATCATAGAAAACGACCGGACTGGCCGGATCCAGGCTTTCGACGCCACCAAAAAAAATCCCATGGGACGACGCGCAATGTACCACGTGACGCATCGGTGGTAGCATCCGCTGCTTCAGTGGTCGGATCGGTCTCCTCTGCGGCCGGGGCGGGGGCCTCGGCTGAAGGGGCAGGTGCCCCACCGCAGGCGGTGAGCAGCAGGGTGATCAGGGTGAACAGGGTTACCCATGCGAATACTGGTTTTGACATACGGTTTCCTTTCTCAATGTGTTTAACCCACGATGTTCAGCTTTCAGTGCTTGCCACAAGGGCAGCCGCTGGCTCTGAAGCAGAATGATCTTCAGCATCTGGCTTTGTGGTACTTCTGAGCACATGAACAGACACCGGTGGCAAGCAAACCGACGGCAAGGGCAGCTTCAAGCATGAGCATAACAATTGTCCTGCCAGACAAAAGCACAGTAAATCAACGGGTGAGTGTTGGGTTCACTCAACCCGGCCGCTGTGCCGGTCATCCATCAAGAGAACAATACATCAAGAGAACAATATGAGATTTTGAAGACACGGAAGGTACAAGTCTTCGTAGCTATTATAGCATAGAACGGGCAGGTGTCATTGAAGGGGAGTTTTGTAGGTGAGACATTGGTATAATTGCCTTTCATAGAACAACCATCCCCTTCTTGATGGCCTATTGGTTCGTATATCGTGGAGAAACAGGTTTTTCGACGACCAGAAAATAGCTGCCGCAGCGCATCCAGCCAAGCAGCCAGAGGTCCAGTTCCATCAGCAGGGTAATGATCTGAAGACCGTAATAGAGCACACCTTTGCGTTGGAGCGGCTGACGCAGACGCTGACGTGCGCGGATCTCGCGTTGGACGCCACTGGCATGCTGAGAACCGTTATGGGAAGTGAGTTTGCGTTGTCGTGGTGTACGACCCAGTAAGGCCTCGCCCAGTTTCATCAACACATGCTCAACCAGCGTTGTGAAGAGGCTATTCCAGAAGATCACCCGCACCGGGCGAAGCCCGGCCTGCTGCATCGCCGCTTCAACATCTTCCCAGGTCTCCAGCGCCTTGAGATGATCGGATTTGCGGCGAGCTTCGCGCTGAAAGTCATACCAGCCGAGCTGAACAAAAAAGCGACCGATATGGCGGCTGATATCGATCACGGGTTGAATCGGTGAGGGTTCACGGGTGTTGGAAAAGATCAGCAGTTGCCCACCAGGCTTGAGGATGCGTGCCGTTTCACACAGATAGGCATCGATCACATGGCGCGGGAAGTGCTCCAGAATATCGATAGAAAAGGCTTTATCAAAGCTGCCATCGGCAAAGGGCAAAATGCGCGAATCGGCCTGCGCCAGGGCAACCCGTGCCAGGGCATCATCGGCAAAGAGCGTCGCCGGGTCGCTGCCCACCATCAGCCCTACCTGCTGGGCATTCCAGGTGGCAAAGCGGGCATTGCCGCAACCGTTATCCAGCACGATATCAGCCGGGCCAAAGCGCAGTAAGCGTTTCAAGGCGCGGTTGCGCACGCCTGCTGCCAGCAGCGGCGGTGCCAGGTCACGATAGTCCAGCTCTTCGGCCAGTTCGGCCGCTTCGGTGACATATTTTGAGCGATAGTCAAATGCCATCTGGCGTGGCATCAGGTCGATATAGCCCGATTCGATGGGGTAAACACTCTGGCAGCTGGCACAGTGTAACGCATCAGCGGTGACATAGAGGTGGCGTGATTGGCATGTTGGGCATTGGAGCAGACGAAAGAGGCTACGTGGCACCATCGGTTTTGGTTCTGTTGCTCCCTGCCCCAATAAGAGGCGTTATGATACTGGTGGGCCGCCCAGGATTCGAACCTGGAACCTGTCGGTTATGAGCCGATTGCTCTGCCGTTGAGCTAGCGGCCCACAGATACACAATCACGTAACACGATACAGTGTCATTATACCGATTTCAGCGCACCAGGTCAAGCGCTCAGTTGATGATTCGGAGGGGCAAGCGCAAGACCGGCTCGGCAATGTTCGGTCTAAAACGTTCGGTCTGATCAGTTGTGATACAATAGAAAAAAGTATGGAACAGTGAAAGAAGCAAACGTCGCTCTGTTGTGTGATCTGTTATTCAGAAACCCAGTATGCTCAGGAGAGGAGGAGAATCGTGGGAGATCCGCAAAAAGACCATTTTCATTTTGTGGCAACCCGTCATACCTTTGTGTTTGGCCAGCAAGCCTGGCAACCGTCCATCAATATTTACGAAACGAGTGACACCATTCAGGTCGAAGTTGATCTCGCCGGCGTTCAGGCAGAGCAACTGCAAATTGATGCTGAGGCCAATATGGTTCGCATTCATGGATCCCGCCAACTGGTGCCGCCAGCTGAGTTGCAGCGCATTCATTGGATGGAAATACCAGCCGGTCCATTCCAAATTGAGATACCGCTTAGTGTCCCAGTGAATCCTGAGCGAACCACATCGCATTATGTCAATGGTATTTTGAAGATTGTCTTACCCTTGCTGAAACATGCCAACCAGCAGGTACACATTACGCCAACCGAACTGTAAGGAAGAAAAGCAATGAGCGATCATGAGCATGAAAGCGTGATAAAAAACCCAGAAACGGGCACCTTCCGTGAAGCGAACCCGCAAGAGGAAGCCGAACGCCCGGTGAGCGATACAGTCAGCGATGTTCCCTCTGATCAGGAGGAAGCAGACAATCACATGGTTCTACCATTGATGCCGCTGCACGATGCCATTCTCTTTCCGGGAATGCTGCTCCCGCTGGTCATCAGTGGCGAAGCATGGATTAAACTGGTCGATGATACCGCTTTGAGCAACAAGATGCTCGCGGTCTTCTGGCGCGACCATCCGGTTGATGCCCATCAGATGGAGCCGATTGATTTAAACCAACTCGGGCAAATTGGCGCCATTGCTGTGATTGCCCGCATGGTCCGCACCAATGATGGGCGGGTACAGGTGCTGTTGCAGGGGCAAGATCGAGCACGTGTGGTAGAGATCGTGACCAATGAACCCTACCCGATTGTCCGGGTGGTACCGGTGGAAGATGAAATCCAGCGACCACTTGAGGTGGAGGGCCTCGCCCGGCGGGTGCTCAGTGTGTTTGAAGCGATTATCCAGGCCAGCACCACGCTGCCCAACGAACTGGCCGAGGCCGCTCAGAATGCGCCGGATTATGGCATGCTGGCCGATCTCATCACCTCAAACCTCGATCTTAAGCCAGAACAGCAGCAAGCCGTGCGTGATGCTCTGGATATTGAAGCCCGGTTGCGCATCGTAATGGGCTATGTGGAGCGCGAACGCGAGATTCTGGAGATTGGGCAGAAAGCGCAGGCAGAACTTTCCAAGAATCAGCGCGAATATGTGCTGCGGCAACAGCTCGAAGCAATTAAGCGCGAACTCGGCGAAACCGATGATATTGAAGCCGAGGTAACCGAGTTACGTCGCCAGTTGGAAGAGGCCAACCTGCCGGATGAGCCACGCAAAGAGGTCGAACGTGAACTGAAGCGCCTGGAGCGCTTGCCGCCCGGATCGGCCGAACACAGTGTTATTCGCACCTACCTGGATTGGATGTTGGCCCTGCCCTGGAACACGACCACCGACGATAACTTTGACCTGTCGCAGGCGCGTGATGTGCTGAACGCCGACCACTACGACCTGGAACGGATTAAAGAGCGGATTGTTGAATATCTCGCCGTGCGCAAATTGCAGCATGAGCAGGGCGAAGATCGCGTCCGTGGGCCTATTCTCTGTCTGGTGGGGCCGCCCGGGGTGGGCAAAACCAGTCTGGGGCAATCGATTGCCCGAGCGCTTGGGCGCAAATTTCTGCGCATTGCGCTTGGTGGTGTACGCGATGAGTCAGAGATACGCGGGTTCCGCCGAACGTATGTTGGGGCATTGCCCGGCCGCATTATTCAGGGCCTGAGTCGTATCGGCAGCAAAAACCCGGTGATTGTGCTGGATGAAGTGGATAAGCTGGCGATTGGCATGCAGGGCGACCCGGCCGCAGCGCTGCTGGAAGTGCTAGACCCGGAGCAGAACCACACCTTTGTTGACCGCTATCTCGATGTTCCGTTTGAACTGAGTCGCGTGTTGTTTATCAGCACCGCCAACCGCACCGATACGATTCCGCCGGCCTTGCTCGACCGCATGGAAGTGCTGGAGCTGGCTGGCTATACCGAATCGGAAAAGCTCGCCATTAGTCAGCGCTACCTGATACCCCGCCAGCGCGAGGAGCAGGGCATTGGCGAGCAGGCTCCGCCTATTCACGAGGAGGCATTGCGACGGCTCATTCGTGAATATACGCATGAGGCTGGTGTGCGCAATCTGGAGCGTGAAATTGGCTCGATCTATCGCAAAATGGCGACCCGTCTGGCTGAGGGGCAACCCTTGCCCGATTCCATTGCAGCAGATGATCTGGATGAACTGCTGCGTCCGCCACGGTTTCGCACCGAGCGCCTGTTGGGCGACGATGAGGTGGGCGTGGTGACGGGCTTGGCCTGGACGCCGGTGGGTGGCGATGTATTGATGGTTGAGACCAGTGCTGTCCCCGGCAAGGGGCAATTGACGCTCACGGGTCAACTCGGTGATGTCATGCAAGAGTCGGCACGGGCGGCATTGACGTATGTTCGATCACGTGCTCAGGCGTTAGGGTTTACGGAAGATTTCGCGCAGAAGCACGATATTCATATTCATGTCCCTGCGGGTGCGGTGCCAAAAGATGGGCCATCGGCCGGTATTACCATGGCCAGTTCACTGGTTTCGGCATTGACCCATCGCCAGGCAGCGCAATGACAGGTCGTCTATGACCGG